>DNCF01000157.1:0-9690 GCA_003484545.1 Massilia sp.
CTCCCGCGACGCCGCAGTTCGCGCCGCTGCCGGTGGGCCGTGGCACGCTGCAGGCTGCGCCGGCGCCCGGTGCGCTGCCCTACACGGTCTACCTCGGCAACCTGCACAGCCAGACCAACCACAGCGACGGCGGCGCCGAGCTCGACAACTGCAAGGGCGCGCAGGATCCCTTGACCGCGAAATACGGCCCGGACGCCGCCTTCGCCTACGCCCACAAGCATGGGCTGGACATCCTGGTCGCCTCAGAGCACAACCACATGTACGACGGTTCGGACGGCACCAATGCGAATGCCGATCCGGCCACCGCGACCGGCTTGTACCGCAAGGGCCTGGACACCGCGGCCGCCTACAGCGCGGCCAACCCGGGCTTCCTGGCGCTGTACGGGATGGAGTGGGGCGTCATCAACAAGGGCGGGCACGTCAACATTTTCAACAGCGACCAGTTGCTGGGCTGGGAAAAGAACGGCAAGGGAGAATTGCTGGCCGACGTCGCCACCCCGCGCAGCGACTACGCGGCCCTGTACACCCTGATGCGCGAGCGCGGCTGGATCGGCCAGTTCAACCACCCGTCGACCAGCGGCCAGTTCGCCATCGACGGCCAGGCGCTCGGCTATACAAAGGACGGCGACGAGGCGATGGCGCTGTGCGAGGTGGCCAACAGCACCGCCTTTTCGACCAACGACCGCGAGAGCGAAACCCGGCGCAGCAATTACGAGGCGGCCTGCAACAAGCTGCTGGAAGCGGGCTTTCACGTTGCCTTCAGCACCAACCAGGACAACCACTGCGCCAACTGGGGCACGGCCTACAGCAACCGCACCGGCATCCTGGTCCCGAACGGCACGCCCTTGGGCCGCGCCAGCTTTGTCGAGGCGGTGCGGGCGCGGCGCGTGTTCGCGACCATGGACAAGGGCTCGCAACTGGTGCTGACCACCAACGGCCGCCTGATGGGCGAGCGCTTCACCAACAGCGGCCCCTTGAGTCTGGTGGCGAATTTCGCCAGCACGGCCGGCAAGCAGGTGGCGGCGGTGGCGATCATGGAAGGGGTGCCGGGGCGCGGCGGCATGGTGACGCAATTGTCGAGCGAGGCGACCACGACCTTCACGCCGGCGCCGGGTGCCCACTTCTATTATGCGAAGGTGACGCAGGCCGACGGCAACGTGCTGTGGTCGGCGCCGGTGTGGGTGACGCAGGAAGGGCGGTAATCCTAGGGAACCGCAAACAACAACGGCGGGCACCCGGCCCGCCGCTTTGTGCATGAACGATGAGGCTTATTCGCCCATCTGGCTCTGCAGGTAGTTCTGGATGCCGACCTTGACGATCAGGTCGAGCTGGGTCTCGAGCCACTCGATGTGCTCTTCGGTGTCTTCCAGGATCATCAGCAGCAGGTCGCGCGAGACGTAGTCGGCGGCGGCTTCGCAGGCGGCGATGCCTTCCTTGACGGTCAGCTGGGCGGCGCGCTCGAGCTTCAGGTCGCATTCCAGCATTTCCTGGGTCGATTCGCCGATCAGGATCTTGTGCAGGGCTTGCAGGTTCGGCAGGCCGTCGAGCATCAGGATGCGGTCGATCAGCTTGTCGGCGTGCTTCATCTCGCCGATCGATTCGTCGTATTCCTTCTTGCCGAGCTTCTCGAAGCCCCAGTGGCGGTACATGCGCGCGTGCAGGAAGTACTGGTTGATCGCGGTGAGTTCGTTGGTCAGCTGCGCGTTGAGCAGCCGGATGACGTTGGGATCGCCCTTCATGATTGTTTACCTTGTTGTGGTGGTGTTGACGCAATCATAGCAAAGGGCGCGTCAAGGCGTGCCGGAAAGCCGGCGAGATGCCGGCCCGGCAGGGGAGAGCCAGCTCAGGCGAGCTGGGTCGAGCGGAAGCTCAATTCGGTAACGGTGGTCTTGCTGTCGATGGCTTCGTGCAGTACTTCGCGGGCGTAGCTGACGCATTTGCCGCAGCAGGTGCCCAGGCCCAGTTCCTTGCGCAGCTCGGCCACCGAAGTGATGCCGAGGTCGACCGCCTGGCGGATTTCACGGTCGGAGATGTTGTTGCAGACACAGACGATCATCGAAGTTCCTTGGTACCGTATTAAGCTTGCTTGTCTAATAATGAGAATCGTTCTCATTCGTGTTCTATTCTGCTGAAACTCGTCCGGGAACGCAAGCGTTTTTGTTGCGTATCGATCCTGCAAATAGAAATAATTCGCATTTAGGTTTATGATGCTAGTATCTGTCTCATCAGCGCTACATATAGTGCGTCACATCAACGGAACGTTGCCATGACTCTTGCTCCCACCCTGACCACCCTCGATGCCCTGAAGGTCGGGCAGACTGCCACCGTGATCCACCTCGCGCCGACCGCGCAGGGCGGTGCCGACGTTCCGCGTCGCCTGATGGAACTGGGCTTCGTGCCGGGCGAACGCATCCGCATGCTCAAGCGCGGCCTGCCGGGCGGCCCGGTAGCGGTGAAGGTCGGCGAGTCGACTTTCGCACTGCGCAAGTTCGAGGCCGCACTCGTATCAATTCAGCCGGAATAATCGATGGGTGTCATGGAACAACAGGTGGCGACACGCGCGCCCCTGATCGCATTGCTGGGTAATCCGAACTGCGGCAAGACCGCGCTGTTCAACCGTCTCACCGGCTCGCGCCAGAAGGTCGCGAACTACGCCGGCGTCACCATCGAACGCAAGGAAGGCAGCTTCACCTCGCCCGCCGGGCGCGCGCTGCGCGTGCTCGACCTGCCGGGCGCCTACAGCCTGTCGGCGCAGACGCCGGACGAGGCGATCACGCGCGACGTGGTCGCCGGGCTGCGCAAGGGCGAAAGCGCGCCCGACGCCATCGTCTGCGTCGTCAACGCCACCAATTTGCGCCTGAATCTGCGCCTGGTGCTGGAGATCCAGCGCCTCGGCCTGCCGATGGTGCTGGCCCTGAACATGGTCGACGTCGCGAAAAAGCGCGGCATCGAGATCGACACCGCGGCCCTGTCGAAGGAACTCGGCATGCCGGTGGTGGAAACCGTCGCCATCCAGGCCGGTGGCGAACGCGCGCTGCTGGACGTGCTCGACCGCATCGACCTCGACGCCCGCGTCAAGCCGCAACCGCTGGCCGCGATCGACGCGGTCCCGGTCGAACAGACCCAGCGCGAAGTGCGCCGCATCGTCGAGGCCTGCGCCAGCTATGCCCACGACAAGGGCAACTTGTCCGAGCAGATCGACAACGTGGTGCTGCACCCGGTCGCCGGCCCGGTGATCCTGGCGGCGATGATGTTCGTGATCTTCCAGGCCGTGTTCAGCTGGGCCGAAGCGCCGATGGATTTCATTACCGGTTCGGTCGAAGGCATCGGCCAGTGGATCGGCGCCGGCATGGCCGACGGCCCGCTGCGCAGCCTGCTCGTGGACGGCATCATCGCCGGCGTCGGCGGGGTGCTGGTGTTCCTGCCGCAGATCCTGATCCTGTTCTTCTTCATCCTCATCCTCGAGGACATCGGCTACCTGCCGCGCGCGGCCTTCCTGCTCGACCGCATGATGGGCGGCGTCGGCCTGTCGGGCCGCGCCTTCATTCCGCTCTTGTCTTCGTTCGCCTGCGCGATTCCCGGCGTGATGGCGGCGCGCACCATCCAGAACCCGCGCGACCGCCTGGTGACGATCATGATCGCGCCGCTGATGACCTGCTCGGCGCGCCTGCCGGTGTACGCGCTGATCATCGCCGCCTTCATTCCCGATCGCGCGGTCGGCATCTTCAACCTGCAGGGCCTGGTGCTGTTCGCGCTGTACGCGCTGGGCATCGTCAGCGCGATGGGCGTGGCCTGGTACATGAAGCGCCGCAGCGGCAGCGGCCAGCATCCCCTGATGATGGAACTGCCCGCCTACCACTGGCCCCAGTTGCGCACGCTGGCGATCGGCCTGTGGGAACGTGCCATGATCTTCCTGCGCCGCGTCGGTACCCTGATCCTCACGCTGATGGTGCTGGTCTGGTTCCTGTCGAGCTTCCCGGGCGCGCCCGAAGGCGCGACGCAACCACCGATCTACTACAGCGTGGCCGGCATGCTGGGCCGCGCGCTGGCGGTGATCTTTGAGCCGATCGGCTTCGGCTGGCAGATCTGCATCGCGCTGGTGCCGGGCATGGCCGCGCGCGAAGTGGCGGTCGGCGCCCTGGGCACCGTGTACGCCCTGGCCGGCTCCGGCGACGACGTCGCCAACACCCTGGGCCCGCTGATCGCCGGCTCCTGGTCGATGGCCACCGCGCTGTCGCTGCTGGCCTGGTACGTGTACGCGCCGCAGTGCCTGTCGACCCTGTCCGTGGTGCGCCGCGAGACCGGCAGCGCCAAATATGCCTGGATGATGGCGGGCTACATGTTCGCGCTGGCCTACGTGGCCTCGTTCATCACCTACCGCGTCGCACTGGCGCTGGGCGGAGGCTGACCATGTGGCAGGAACTGGTGGTTGGCCTGTTCGTCGTGGTGGCGGCGGTGTACGTCGGCGCCAAGTACCTGCCGGCCGCCTGGCGCATCAACATTGTCAACCGTCTGTCGCGCGGCGGCGCCGATTCGAAACTGGTGCGCTGGCTCGATACCGGCGGCAGCTGCGGGAGTGGGTGCAATAGCTGCAATACCTGTGAGACGCCCGCGGAGCCGACGCCGCCGGCGGGGAATAAGCATCGGGTGATCAAGCTGCATAAAAAGTAGGGTGGACACCTGTGTCCACGCTGTCTCACCTCGTGCGTATGTCGCCATTTCCGGCACGACCCGCGTCGGCCGCACACAATTGACTCAACACATATAACGGACACGGACGCCGGCCTACGATGCCGCACCATGTCCCGTTATCGCCGCCCCCTCACCGGTTCCACGTATTTCTTCACGGTCGTCGCATACCGCCGCCGCTCCATCTTCTGCGACCCCGCATTACGGACCGCCTTACGTGACGCCATCCACACAGTACGTCAAACGCGCCCGTTTTCCATCGACGCCTGGGTCCTGCTGCCGGACCACATGCATTGCATCTGGACTTTGCCCGAGGATGATCATGCGTATTCGATACGATGGGCGGAAATCAAACGCTATGTGTCGAGCTGGTGCCGAGACGGATTACGCGACCCGAAGCTAATGACGGAAGCTGCACTGCAACGGCGGGAATCGAGCATCTGGCAGCGCCGGTTCTGGGAACACCAGATCCGGGACGAAACCGATTTCGAACGGCACATGGATTACACCCATTTCAATCCGGTCAAGCACGGGTACGCGAGGCAGGTGAACGAGTGGGCACATTCGACCTTTCATCGGCATGTGCGGGATGGGGTTTATCCGGTGGATTGGGGCGGGGCGCCGGGAATCGACGGTCTCGATTTCGAGTAGGCGGCGGGGTGGGCATGGGTACGACCGCGTGGACACAGGTGTCCACCCTACAACGGCATTTCAAGGGTCATCCATCCAGCCCCAGGGCTTCGATGAGCCGCTTCGCATCGTACGGCGCATGCACCTTGATGTCGTTATCGAAGTAGCAGTACACATCCCGGCTTTTCCGCTTCGGCGGCGGTTGCGGCGACACCCGCCGGCACTCGTCCGGTTCCCCACCCGTGCTCCAGGCCCGGATCCGCGCGGCCCAGCGCGCGATCGCCTCGTCATCGTAGCCGCTGGCATACAGCTCCTTGTCGCCATGCAGCCGCAGGTACATGAAGTCGGCCGTCACGTCCTCGATATAGGGCCACTTGCCGGCGGTGTCGGCCACCACCAGGGCGACGTTGTACTTGCGCAGCAGGGCGATGAAGCGTTCGTCGCGAAAACTCTCGTGGCGCACCTCGACCGCGTGGCGCATGGTGCGCTTCGCGTCCAGCGCCAGCGAGACTTTTCCTTCCATGCGCGGCTGGTACTGGCGCGCGCGCTCCAGTGCCGCTTCGGTGTCGTGCGGCAGCAGGCCGAGGAAGTGTTCGAAGCGTTCGTGATCGAACTTCACCATTTCGGGAAACTGCCACAGGAAGGGACCGAGCTTCTCGCGCAGCTCGAACACGCCCGAGGCCAGCACGTTGGCGAGCGGGCCCTCGATGTCCTTGAGCTTGAGCATGTGGGTCAGGAAGCGGTTGCCCTTGACCGCGAACAGGAAGCCCGGCGGCGTGGCCGCGTACCAGGCGGCGTAGCTTTCCGGGCGCTGCAGGGAATAGAAGGAGCCGTTGATCTCGATCGTCGGCAGCTGGCGCGAGGCGTAGTCGAGCTCGCGCGCCTGCGCCAGTCCCCTGGGATAGAAGACGCCGCGCCACGGTAGGTAGCGCCAGCCGGATATGCCAATGTGGATCGCCATGGGGCGATCATAGGGTCCTTGTGCCGCCGCGCTCGGTGCGTTGCCGAACGCGGCGGGCCATCCCCGTGACGCTCAGGCCAGGGCAGGGAGCTTGCGCGCGCCGCCCTCGGCCACGACCTTGAACACGCCCACCACCTCGGACAGGCGGTCGGCCTGCTGGCGCATCGATTCGGCGGCGGCCGCCGCTTCCTCGACCAGGGCGGCGTTCTTCTGGGTTACGCCGTCCATCTCGGCGATCGCGCGGTTGACCTGGCCGATGCCGGCTTCCTGCGCGACGCTGGCAGCGGTGATGTCGCCGATGATGCTGTTCACCTGGCGCACGCTGGCGACCACTTCCTGCATGGTCGCGCCGGCGTCGTTCACCAGCAGGCTGCCCGCATCGACCTTGCTGACCGAATCGTCGATCAGGGCCTTCACCTCGCGCGCCGCCGCGGCCGAGCGCTGCGCCAGGTTGCGCACTTCTCCGGCGACGACCGCGAAGCCGCGGCCCTGCTCACCGGCGCGCGCCGCCTCGACCGCCGCGTTCAGGGCCAAGATGTTGGTCTGGAAGGCGATGCCGTCGATGACGCCGATGATGTCGACGATCTTGCGCGAGGACGCGTTGATCGATTCCATCGTCCGCACCACCTGCTGCACCACTTCGCCGCCGCGCACCGCCACCTCGGCCGCCTGCGAGGCCAGGGTGTTGGCGTGGCGCGCGTGTTCCGCGTTCTGCTGGACGGCGCCGGTCAGCTGCTCCATCGAGGAAGCGGTTTGCTCGAGCGAGCCGGCCTGCTGTTCGGTGCGGCTCGACAGGTCGAGGTTGCCGGCGGCGATCTCGCTCGACGCGGTGGCGATGGCGCCGGTGCCGGTGCGCACGCGGCCGACGATCTCGGCCAGGGAAGTGGTCATGCTGCCGAGGGCGCGCATCAGCTGGCCGGTCTCGTCGCGCCCGTGGGCAACGACGCGGCTGGTCAGGTCGCCGCCGGCGACCTTTTCGGCCACCGCCACGGCTTCGCGGATCGGCACGGTGATCGAGCGCGTGATCAGGACGGCGCAGGCGATGCCCAGGCCGAGCGCGGCGACGCTCAAGGAGAGCAGGATCACGCGGGTGCTCTGGTAGGCGTCGAGGATGCCGGTCGCGACGCCGTCGGCGGCGGTGATCTGCATCGTGGCCAGCTTGTTCATGGCGGCCAGGAAGGCGGCGCTGCGCGGCACCACCTGCTCGCCGTGGATTTTCGCGGCGAGCGTGTCGTCGCCGTCGAGCTTGGCCTTGAGCAGCGCGGCGCGCGCCTCCAGGTAGCCGGCGCGCATTTCCTTGACCTTGGCGAACTGCGCCTTCACGCCCTCGTTGCGCAGCGAGTTCTCGATGTCCTGTTGCAGCTGGGTCGAACGGGCCGACACGGCTTTCATGCGCTCGGCGATGTCCTGGATGACCGCGCGGTCGGTGGCAATGAAGGCGGTCTCGATCATCGCGCTGTTGACCTCGATGTACTTGCTCCATTCGGCGACGTTGCGCTGGTTCTTGATGCTGGTGTGGACCAGGCGGTCGGTCATGTCTCCCGCCGACTGCATGCGGGTGAGGGCGGTAACGGCAAGCGCCACCAGCAGGGCGAGCACGATCGCAAAGCCGAGGCCGAGGCGGGCGCCGATCTTGAGGTTCTTCACGGTTGGGTTCCTGAGTAAACGGATGGAGAGCGGTTGGACAGGCCGCGCACGGCGGCGGATAGCGGACTTGCGCAGGACGGGGCGGCGGATGCCGCATCGCCGGCGGGCGGAGCTGCGCCGCCGCGTCGAGTATAGCAGCGGTATCAGGAGAAATGATGCTATGCGGCAAAATTGCAACATGGCTGGTTAGCGATGTTGCAATTGTCCCGACAGGCCGGCGGGCGGGCGGCGCCAGGCCGGTCCCGCGGCGGGGAAGGGGTGGTCAGTGCAGCTGTTTCTTTTCCGGCTGGACGAGGATGAAGGGATGCACGACCGTGCCCCAAAGCAGGATTTCGCCGGCCGACCAGCTCTGCGCCTGCACGTCCGAGACCTTGGCGATCTTGCCCTCGGACATCCAGCGCGCGATATTGTCCTTGTCGTCGTGCGAGATGCGCATGGCGACGTCGATCAGGTCGAGGCTCTCGCTGACGTAGATCACGTTACCCTGGGCGAAGTGGCGCTCCAGTTCGTCCCATTTGACGCGGGCGGTCTCGCGGTTGATCTTGTCGTGCAGCTCGGTATCGTTTTCAGGCTTGGTTTTCATAAGTGTTGCGATGGTTCTGGAGGATCTCGATCCGCGGCTGCGGCGAGCCCGCCCATGTTAACCGATAGGCGACGCCCTTGCGCACATTGCCCACCAATGCGGGACGGAAGCAGGCCAGGTTGGTGCCCTCAGGCCGCCGCACGCTCGGATAGACGATGCCCATCGAGCCCTGTTCCAGCAGCTCGGCGGCGAGCAGCTGGGAGGCGACGTAGCTGCCCGGATCGAGGCAGTCGCTGAAGCTCTTCACGCCGCGGATGTCGTGGAACGTGGCGCTGAAGTCGGCCAGCATCGCCTGGTAGGTGACGCTGTCGTCGAAGCGATTGATTTCGGCATACTCGACGGTCTTGTGGAAGCTGACCTCGGCCAGCGCGGTCTCGGCCTCGAAGGCGCAGTACCAGGCGCCGCGCTCGCCGTCGTTGAAGCGGCTGCCTTCCGGACGGGCGTAGGTGTAGGCCGCATTGATGATGCGGAAATTCGGCACTCCGAACACCAGTTCGTCGACGCCGATGCCGGGCAGCAGGCCGGCCTCGCCGCGCAGCCGCTCGTTGGTGGCGTTGTCGAGGTCGAACAGGTCGCGCAGGACGGCGTCGTTCTCGGCCAGCGGCGCCAGCACCGAATCCTCGGCCTCGGCAAAGCGCGAGGGGATCAGGCGGCAGGTGTCGAACTGGCGCAGGGCGGTGAGTTTCGGGACGACCGGCAAGATCAGAGGCCTCCGCGGCGCGCGTCGAGCAGCTTGCGTACCGTCTGCATGGCCAGCAGGCCGCCGCCCAGCATGTAGGCGAGCGGCGTGCGGCCGCCGAAGATGATGTTGGTGTTCGGCAGGGCTACCCATTCGTCGGCGAGCTTGTCGCCGTACAGGATGTGCAGGGCCTTGTAGATGCCCAGCAGGTAGGAGATGCGGGTGATGCGGTCGACCTCGAGCAGCCGGTCGGGGTTCTTCTTCCAGTCGTAGAAGCTGGACGCGGACAGGCCGCCGAGCAGCTCGCGCGCATCCTCGTCGCGCAGCTGCCAGGCGGCGGCCAGCTTGAAAAAGCCCTTCAGGGCCGATGCCGACAGGCGCTCGCGCTCGGCGCGTGAACTAAGGTCGACCAGTACGGTTGGCTCGAAACGGCTCTTCGGGTAAGCATAGGCGAGGTTCATGGTTTCCTCCGGTTTTGGAGTATTTATACTCCTATTTCGG
>DNCF01000157.1:9730-10146 GCA_003484545.1 Massilia sp.
CAGGCGCTCGCGCTCGGCGCGCGAATTCAGGTCGACGAGGACCGCCGGCTCGAAGCGGCTGGTGGGGTAGGCGTAGGCGAGGCTCATGTATTTCCTCCGTTTCTGGAGTCTTTATACTCCAATTTCGGACCACATGCAACTGCTAGTTGTCAAGGGAATTGCGCCATGACAGAATTGGCGCCGACTTGTCAAAAGGAAAAGGATATTTCCATGCGTTGGCGATCGGCAGGCATACTCCTGGGAGCGCTGGTGGCGGTGGTCATCGGAGCCTGCATGGCGCGCGGCTCGCGCGGCACGCAGGAAGAACTCAGGCAACAGGTAATGGAGACAGAGCGCGCTTTCGCCGCCACCATGGCGGCGCGCGACTTCGAGGCATTCAAGGGTTTCCTCTCGAAGGAGGCCGTGTTCATGGCGCC
>DNCF01000363.1 GCA_003484545.1 Massilia sp.
GCGTGGACACGGGTGTCCACCCTACGAAAACCAGACCCGGATATTCGGAACGACGTGACAAAAAAAGGAGCGCCGCGGCGCTCCTTTCGCATCAACCGATCAATCGGCGCTTACCAGAAGATCACCCGCTCTTCCGGCTTCAGGTACATCTTGTCGCCCGGCTTGACGTCGTAGGCTTCGTAGTAGCCCGGGTGGTTGCGCAGGCTGCCGTTGACGCGGAATTCCGACGGCGAGTGCGGGTCCGACTTGACCTGGGCGATCAGGGCGGCGTCGCGCGCCTTGCCGCGGCGCGCCTGGGCCAGGCCCATGAACAGGCGCTGCTCGCCGGTGAAGCCGTCGATCACCGGGGCCGGCTTGCCGCCGAGGGAGATCTTGTAGGCGCGGCTGGCCATGATGGCGCCGGCGTTGTCGGCGATGTTCTCGCCCAGCGTCAGTTCGCCGTTCAGGTTATAGCCCTGCACCGGGCTGTAGCCGGCGTACTGGGCGACCAGCACCTTGCCGCGCGCCGCGAATTTTTCCGCGTCTTCCTTCGTCCACCAGTTGCGCAGGTTGCCGTCGCCGTCGAACTGCGAACCCTTGTCGTCGAAAGCGTGGCTGATCTCGTGGCCGATCGAGATGCCGACCGCGCCGTAGTTGACCGCCGGCTCGGCGTTGGCGTCGTACAGCGGATACTGCAGGCGCGCCGCCGGGAACACGACTTCGTTCATGCTCGGGCTGTAGTAGGCGTTGACGGTCTGCGGGCTCATGCTCCAGGCCTGGCGGTCGACCGGTTTGCCCAGCTTGTTGATGCCGTATTCGTGGCCGAATGCGCGCGCACGCATCACGTTGCCGACCAGGTCGCCGCGCTTGATGGTCAGGGACGAGTAATCGCGCCATTTCTCCGGATAGCCGATCTTCGCGTTCATCTTCGACAGCTTGATCTGGGCCTGCTTCTTGGTTTCCTCGCTCATCCAGTCCAGGGTCTGGATGCCTTCCTTGAAGGCGGTGATGAAGTTCTTCACCATCGCCTCGACCTGCGCCTTGCGCTCGGCCGGGAAGTGACGCTCGACGTAGACCTTGCCCACGACTTCGCTCAGGTCGCGGTTGACCTGGGCGATCGCGCGCTTCTCCAGCGGACGGTTTTCCTTGGCGCCCGACAGCACCGCGCCGCGGAAGGCGAAGTTCTCGTCGACGAAGGGCTGCGACAGGTAGGACGCATAGCTGCTCAGCAGGTGGAACGAGAAATACGACTTCCAGGTGTCGAGCGGCGTGGTGGCGATGATCTTGTCCAGGCCGGCCAGGTAGCTCGGCTGGCCGACGATCAAGGTGTCGACCTTGCCGGCGACGCCGACATCCTTGATCCAGGTGGTCCAGTCGAAGCCCGGCATCAGGTCCTTCAGCTGGGCGAACGTCATCTTGTTGTAGCGCTTGACCGGATCGCGGTTCTCGACGGCGCTCCACTGCACCTTGGCGATCTCGGTTTCCAGCGCCAGGATGCCGGCCGCTTCCTTGGCGGCATCCTTGTGCCCGGCCAGGGTCAGCATCTTCTCGATGTGGGCCTGGTACTTGGCGCGGAAGTCCTTCATGCGCGCCTCGTCGGCCAGGTAGTAGTCGCGGTTCGGCAGGCCCAGGCCCGACTGCGACACGCTGACCACGTAGCGGGTCGAATCCCTGGCGTCCTGGCCGACGTACATGCCGAGCGGCGCCTCGCCGCCGATGCGCTCCAGATGGGCCGACAGCGCCGCGATGCCGCGCTTGTCCTTCAGGGCGGCGATGCGCGCGAACTCCGCCTTCAGCGGCGCCAGGCCGAGCGCGTTGCGGCGCGCCTCGTCGACGTAGCTGGCGTAGTAGTCGCCCATCTTCTGCGCGGCCGAGCCCTTGGCGGCCTTTTTGTCGGCGGCCGCCTCCTCGATGATGGTGCGGATCTGGTTCTCGACGTTTTCCTGGGCCACGCTGAAGGCGCTCCAGCTCGAGCGGTCCGACGGGATCTCGACGTTCTGCAGCCATTTGCCCTGGCTGTAGCGGAAGAAGTCGTCCTGCGCGCGCACGGCCGGGTCGATCGCCGCCTTGTCCACGCCCGATACGGCATTGCTTGCTGTCGCCGATGCGGTGCTGGTAACCGCCTCGCCGTGGGCGCCGGCGTGTCCGGCGACGGCGAACAGCCCCGCGATCAAGGTGCTGCACAGGGTACGCTTCATGTTTTTCTCCGTTGTTGGAATGATTGGAAACCGGAGGATGCTAATGCAAAAGAGCAAGGACTGCCAAGCATAAAAATTGCCTGTAAATATGGAAGTGTGTTTTGCAGAAACCCTGTACTGACGGGCTTTCTTTGAATTTTCGCGTCGAACATTTTTACAGCTCAAGCATTATTTCTTGACCTCATCAATTGCAAGTCCCTGATTTACAAAGCCGGACACGGACGGGCCCGGTTTATGCTTAATACATGTCGCTGTACTTACAAAAGAGGAAGTCGTTCTCATAAACAAGTATTAGTTTTTAAGGGGATGTTGCATGAACGCTCTAAAAGCAGCAGTAGCAGCACTCGCAGTGGCGGCAAGCCTTCCGGCCCATGCCAGCCTGATCCCTGTCGATGGAGACCAGGTGCCGGGTACCGGACTCGGCAGGGTCAAGACCCTGGTGACGATCCAGGACAATGGCAACGGCAGCCGCCAGGACGATCTCGAGTCCGGCTGCGTCACCTATGCCGGCGACCTCAAATCGCCCAGCTTCGCCTGCCAGGCGGGCCTGGCCGGAGGCGACAACCAGGCGATCAACCGGCTCTATCTGGCATCCGATATCGCGGGCCTGACGCAAGCCGGCAACCTGGCGCTGGTCGTGAACATCAGCGAGGGCAGGCCGGGCAATACGCTGACCCTGACCGATCTCTACCTCAGCCTGTACCGGACCGATACCAACCAGCGCATGATATTCACCTATGACGACGATCCGCTGGAGCTGGGCGACAGCGGCGGGGTCGGCCAGTCCGGCGACAACCTGTTCGTCCTCGACGACATCCAGGCGGGCATGGCCAACACCTTCTGCCCGGTGCTGAGCGTGTGCGTCATCGGCGGCGGCATGCAGTTCGCGCCGGGCAGCACCAACGCCACGCCCGAGACGCTGTACGTCGGCGCGGTGCGCAGCGCCGAGGTGCCGGAGCCGTTCTCGCTGGCCCTGCTCGGCGTCGGTCT
>DNCF01000319.1:0-370 GCA_003484545.1 Massilia sp.
TGGCGCTGCGCGCGAGCAGCGCGGCCAGGGCCGGCGCCTGCAGCGCACGCACCAGGTCGGGCGCGAATTCGGGAACGGGAAGGGCGAAGGGAAGGACGAGCGTAATCTGGGACATGGCGTGATTGTAGGTCAAATCCGGCCGAATGGCCGGGCCGGGCGTCGTCGACGACGGCGCAAGCACGGCCAAGCCACCGAGCCGTGACCGCTTCGCCACAGCGTTTTCCTGCGATTTACGTGGGCGTGCGCCCTGTCATGGATGAGTTTTGTGTGGCAAACTGCGGGGTCAGTTGTCAAACACTACAAATTCATGAGTTTCAAGCACACACTGCCGTACGAGTGGCTGGTCGGACTGCGCTACACGCGCGCCGGC
>DNCF01000319.1:623-9133 GCA_003484545.1 Massilia sp.
CTGCGCTACACGCGCGCCGGCAAGCGCAGCGGCCGTAACCGTTTTATTTCGTTCATCTCGCTGATCTCGGTGGCCGGCATTTCGCTCGGCGTGGCCGCGCTGATCGTGGTGCTGTCGGTAATGAACGGCTTCCAGAAGGAAGTGACCGACCGCATGCTGTCGGTGCTGGCCCACGTCGAGATCTTCGACGTGCGCGGCGCCATGCCGGATTGGCGCGCGGTCGGCGCCGAGGCCGCGCGCAACCCGGCGGTGGCCGCTTCCGCGCCTTTCGTCGAGGTGCAGGGCATGATGCTGCGCGACGGCGTGATGAAGCCGGTGCTGGTGCGCGGCGTGATCGCGGGCGAGGAGGCGAAGGTGTCGGACGTCGCGCGGCAGATGAAGCGGGGGCGGTTCGACTCGCTGCAGCCGGGCACCATGAACATCGTGCTGGGCCGCGCCCTGGCCGACGCCCTGCACGTGGGCGTGGGCGAGCGCGTCACCATGCTGCTGGGCGGCGCCGGCACGACGGAGAGTGGCGCCCCTGCCGCGCCGCGCACCCGGAACTTCGTCGTCTCCGGGATTTTCGAGGCCGGTCACTACGAATTCGATTCCATGCTCGCTTTCGTGCAGATCGACGACGCCATCCAGGCCGGGCAGCTGCTCGGTCCGATCGGCCTGCGCCTGCGCTTGCATGACCTGCACCAGGCGCCGCGCGTGGCGGCCGAGCTGCGTCGCGACCTCGCCGGCGACTACGTGGTGCGCGACTGGTCGCAGGTGAACACCATCTGGTTCGCCGCCGTGCAGTCGCAAAAGCGCATGATGTTCATCATCCTGACCCTGATCATCGCCGTGGCCGCCTTCAACCTGGTGTCGACCCTGGTCATGACGGTCAAGGACAAGCAGGCCGACATCGCCATCCTGCGCACCCTGGGCGCCTCGCCGCGCTCGGTGATGAAGATCTTCATGGTCCAGGGCAGCCTGGTCGGCGTGCTCGGGAGCCTGCTGGGCGTGGTGCTGGGCGTGGCGGTGGCGCTGAACGTCGACGTCATCGTGCCGGCCATCGAGCACGCCTTCGGCATCCAGTTCCTGTCGAAGGAGATCTACCTGATCAGCGAAATCCCGTCCGACGTGCGCTGGGTCGACGTCGGCGCGATCGGCGGCGTGGCGGTGCTGCTGGCTTTCCTGTCCACCCTCTACCCGAGCTGGGCGGCGGCGCGCGTGAAGCCGGCCGAAGCCCTGCGCTACGAATGATGGCGCATCCCGCATATTTCGCCGTGCCCGGGTTCCCATGCTTGGGCGCGGCGCGTTTCGAACCTGTCGTAAGTGTGTATTCATGAGCATCGTCCATAAACTGCCGTTCGAATGGCTGGTCGGCCTGCGCTACACGCGCGCCGGCAAAGGCACCGGCCAGAGCGGCTTCCTGTCCTTTATCTCGCTGATCTCGGTCGCGGGCATCGCGCTGGGCGTGGCGGCCCTGATCATCGTGCTGTCGGTGATGAACGGCTTCCAGAAGCAGGTGACCGACCGCATGCTGTCGGTCCTGGCCCACATCGAGGTGTTCGACACCCGCGGCGACATGCCGCAGTGGCGCGAGGCCGCCCGGCAGGCGCTGAAGAATCCGGCGGTGAAGGCCGCCGCGCCCTTTGTCGAGTCGCAGGGCCTGCTGCAACAGCGCGACGGCGCGATGCGCCCGGCCACCATCCGCGGCGTGCTGCCCGAGGCCGAGCGCAACATCTCGGAGGTCGCCAGCACCGTGCGCGAGGGCAGCTTCGATTCGCTCACGCCGGGCAGCTTCAACATCGTGCTCGGCTACGCCCTGGCGGCCGGCCTGAACCTGCGGGTGGGCGACAAGGTGACCATGCTGCTGGCCCAGGCCCAGACCACGCCGGCCGGCATGCTGCCGCGCATGCGCAGTTTCACCGTCTCGGGCATCTTCGAATCCGGCCACGCCGAGTTCGACGCCGGCATGGCCTTCGTCAGCCTGCAGGACGCCGAGAAGATGGAGCGCCTGTCGGCGCCGGCCGGGCTGCGCCTGCGCATCGCCGACATGCGCCAGGCGCCGCAGGTGGCGGCCGAGCTGGAAAAATCGATGCCGGGCGAGTACGAGATGCGCGACTGGTCGAAGCTGAACGCGGTGTGGTTCGGCGCCGTACAGACCGAGAAGAAGATGATGTTCATCATCCTGACCCTGATCATCACGGTGGCCGCCTTCAACCTGGTGTCGACCCTGGTGATGACGGTGACCGACAAGCAGGCCGACATCGCCATCCTGCGCACGCTCGGCGCGTCGCCGGCCTCGATCCGAAAAATCTTCATGATCCAGGGCGCGCTGGTCGGCGTCCTCGGCGCCGTGGTCGGCGTGGCGGGCGGGGTGCTGGTCGCCCTGAACATCGATGTCATCGTTCCATTCATTGAACATTTGTTGGGAGTGCAGTTCTTGTCGAAGGATATCTACCAAAACAGCACCGTGCCGTCGGACCTGCGCTGGCCGGACGTATTCAAGATCGGCGGCATCGCGGTGCTGCTGGCATTCGTGGCCACGATCTACCCGAGCCGCTCGGCATCGAAGGTGAAACCGGCGGAGGCGCTGCGCTATGAGTAACATGACCGATACCCCTGTACTGGCCTGCCGCGCCCTCGGAAAAACCTTCAAGCAGGGCGATTACCAGGTGCGGGTGCTCGACAACATCGACTTCGCGATCCGCCGCGGCGAGCGCGTCGCCATCGTCGGCGCCTCGGGCTCGGGCAAGTCGACCCTGCTGCACCTGCTGGGCGGCCTCGACACTCCAACCACCGGCTCGGTGACCCTGCTGGGCGAGGACTTCGCGACCCTGTCCGAAACCCGCCGCGGCGAGCTGCGCAACCACTCGCTCGGCTTCGTCTACCAGTTCCACCACCTGCTGCCCGAGTTCTCGGCGCTGGACAACGTCGCCATGCCGCTGATGATCCGGCGCGAGAAGCGCGCGGTCGCGGTCGAGAAGGCCCAGGCCATCCTCGAGCGCGTGGGTCTCGGCAAGCGCGTCGTGCACCGGCCGGGCGAACTGTCCGGCGGCGAACGCCAGCGGGTGGCGATCGCCGCCCTGCTGGCGCAGGACACGCCACTCCTGCTGCTGGACGAACCGGCGAACGCGCTCGACCTGGCGCACCAGGTCGCGGTGACCAGCCTGATGGCGCGCCTGTGCCGCGAGGAGGGCAGGACAGTGGTCAGCGTGGGCCACGACCTGAACCTGGCCTGGAGCGGCGCCAGCCACGCGCTGCTGCTGAACGGCGACGGCAGCTGGCACGCCGGCCCGACTGCCGAGGTGATGCGGCCGGACCTGCTGAGCCGCTGCCTCGGCCATCCGATCGCGGCGATCGCCCACGGCGGGCGCACCGTGTTCCTGCCGGATGAAGGGGAGCCGCGCGCCACCGTCATGCCTGTCCGGAGAACCCCATGAAAGTCCCGCTGCTGCTCGTGCTGGCGCTGGCCTCCAACCTCGCCCAGGCGGCGATTACCGTGGTCGACGACGCCGGCCGCCGCGTCACGCTGGCGCGCCCGGCCCAGCGCGTGATCTCGATGGCGCCGCACGTGACCGAACTGCTGTTCGCGGCCGGCGGCGGCGCGCGCATCGTCGGCGCCATGAACTACAGCGATTACCCGGCGGCGGCGCGCAGCATTCCCCTGATCGGCTCGAACAGCCAGATCGACCTGGAGCGCGTGATCGCGATGAAGCCGGACCTCCTGATCGTCTGGCAGAGCGGGAATACCGCGCGCCAGATATCCCAGCTGCAAAGCCTGGGGATCCCGGTCTTCCACAGCGAGCCGCGCAGGCTCGACGAGGTGGCGACCAGCCTGCTGCGCTTCGGCCAGCTGCTCGGCACCGAACCCGCCGCCCGGTCCGCCGCCGCCCAGTACCGGGCCAGGCTGGACGCGCTGCGCGCGCGCTACGCCGGCCGGCCGCCGGTCACGGTGTTCTACCAGGCCTGGGACAATCCGCTCTATACGCTCAACGGCGAGCAGATCGCCAGCGACGCGATCCGGCTCTGCGGCGGGACCAACATCTTTGCCGGCCTGAAGACGATCGCGCCCCAGGTGGGCGTCGAGGCCGTGGTGCAGAAGGACCCGGAGGCCATCGTCGGTGGCAAGCTGTACACGCCGCAGGACCGCGGCCTGTCGATCTGGCAGCCTTATCGCGGCATGACGGCGGTGCGCCGCAACAACCTGTTCACGCTGGACGAGGAACTGCTGACCCGGCCGGGGCCGCGCATCGCGGATGGCGCGGCCAGCCTGTGCCGGCGCTTGGAAGAGGCGCGTGGTAAGCGCCCGTTACAGCGGTAAGCAAATGCAAAAAACCGCGGCATTCCCGAAGGGGAGGGCAAAAAAGTGGTAATCTCGCGGTCGTTTTCTCCAACTACAGACAAGAAGGATAAATATGCGCCGCACCCTGCGTTTAGCCCTGATCGCCGCCAGCCTGGTCGCCAGCACCGCTTTCGCTTCGCCCACCAATCCGCAGAACGGCGTCGAGTACGTGACGCTGGCGGCGCCGCAACCGGTCCAGGCCACCGGCAAGAAAGTCGAAGTGGTCGAGTTCTTCGCCTACCACTGCCCGGCGTGCTACGCATTGGAACCTGGCCTGAACGCCTGGGTCAAAAAGCAGGGTGACAACATCGTCCTGCGCCGCGTCCACCTGCCGTTCCAGGGCCCGACCGATCCGGAAGCGCACCTGTTCCTGACGCTCGAGGCGATGGGCAAGCTCGACGAGATGCACCCGAAGATCCTGCACGCCGTGCACGTGCAGCGCGTGCGCCTGATGAAGGACGAGCAGATCATCGACTGGGTCTCGAAGAACGGCATCGACCGCGCCAAGTTCCTCGAAGTGTGGAACTCGTTCAGCGTCACGACCAAGCTGCGCCGCCTGCCCCAGCTCGCCAACGCCTACCAGGTGAGCGGTACGCCGACCATCATCATCGACGGCAAGTACCAGACCTCGCCGGGCCAGATCGCGGACAAGCTGAAGCTGAAGGACGGTAAGCAGATCATGGACGCCAGCTTCCAGGTCATGGACGCACTTGTCGCAAAGGCAGCCAAGACGAAATGAGCGATTCGGAACGCAAGGTCCTCGAGATGTACGAAGGTTCCCGCCCACGGGAAGAGGACCTGTTCGAGACCAGCAATGTGAACCACATTGCCTGGTCGCTGGTCGTGATCCTGTTCGGGGTCGTGATCTGGCTCTGCATTGCCCTCGTCAATGCGGAGAACCAGCGTTACGCCCTGATCACCAACCAATGCCCGGACCCGGTGTTCAAGGGCGCGGTCGACAAGGCCTGCCTCTACACCGTGAAATCGCGCGACCACTGGTGGGAACACCTGTGGTACGGCTTCACCCACGTGAAGCCCGAGCGCAAGTAGTCTTTGGCGGCAGCCGGGGCCGTGGGGTGGGCGGCTGCACCTGGCACGTCGTCCGTCCGCAGCCATCACCATCCAGTTGCCCGCACTACGGAATCGGAGTGATTTTTATCCGATTTCGTATCAGGTCGGCAGCGTGATCACGAATCGCGCCCCGCCCAGTACCGACTTCTCCACCGCGATCTTCCCCCCGTGCAGCAGCACGGCCTTGCGCACGATCGACAGCCCGAGACCGAAGCCGCCGGTCGCGCGGTCGCGGCTGCGGTCGAGCCGGTAGAAGGGTTCGAAGATGCGCTCGCGTTCGTCCTGCGGAATTCCTGGCCCGTCGTCCTCGACCGCCAGCACCAGCGCCTTGCCGTCGCGCCGCGCCGACAGGCGGATCGCCGACGTCGCGTACTTCTGCGCGTTCCTGAGCAGGTTCGACAGCGCCCGCCCCAGGTGGCGCGGATCGGCCTCGACCGTGCCCAGTTCGCCGTCCTGCTCGACCGCGAGCGCCTGCGTTCCCGGCGGCAGCGCGGCGACGGTCGCGCGCAGCAGTTCGGTCACGTCCACCGTCTCGGGCTGCAGCGCCAGTTCGCTGCCCAGGCGCGCCATGCCCAGCAGCTCGTTCACCAGCGCGTCCAGCTCGCGCAGGTCGCCCTCCATCGCGGCGATGCGCGGGCGCAGCGCCGGATCGTTCGCCTTCGCGTCCAGCAGTTCGAGCGCGAATTCGAGGCGCGCGATCGGCGTGCGCAGTTCATGCGACACCGAATGCAGCAGGTTCTTCTGCGCGACCAGCAGCTCCTCGATGCGGTCGGCCATGTGGTCGATCCGCTCGGCCAGCGGATAGATGCTGGCCGAGCGCGGCATGCGTGCGCGCGCCGAGAGCCGGCCGGAGCCGAACTCGTCGGCGACGTGCGAGAGCCGCTGCAGGCCCTGCCAGTGCGAGCGCGACCACAGCGCGATCGGCACCAGCAGCGCGAACGCGACGATCACGTAGCGCACCGCTTCCATCTTGAGGGCCAGGTTGACGTCGATCGGCAGGTCGCGCGCGTGGATGACTTCCTCGTCGCTGCCGATGTAGCGCTCGCCGCGCAGGTCGACCCGGCGGTAGAAGGCCTTGTCGTCGACGTCGAGCACCACCTCGCCGCGTTCGAGCGCGGCCAGGCTGGCGCCGGGCAGGGCGGCGCGCGCCGCCTGCAGGGTGATCAGGTCGAAGCGGGTGTCGGAGACTTCGCGTACCCGGTTCAGGCGCACCAGCCATTCGTCGGTGGGCGCTTCGTCGACGTACTGCTCGATCAGGAAGATCTGGGCCGCGGCTTGGCGCCGGGCGATGTCGTCGAGCGGATCGCCGAACAGCCGGCTCATGGCGAAGTAAATGACGAAGGTCGCGGCCGTGATCGAGAGCATCACCAGCACGAAAAAGCGGAAAAAGATCCGGTTCACCCGACTCCTCCGCGACACCGACAGTTACGGACTGACCTACAAGACATTGTTTTTCTCCTAACGCCATTGTATAGGAGCAAGGATTTCGATGGGCGTATTCCTGAGGATTACAAAATCACGACAAATGGCCGACATCTCCTGGCAGATTAGAAATTGCCGAACGGATATCCTACGCAGGATTCAGATTTTCCGTTTGCCCACTCGATACGCGAGTGTCGGTGGGTTTTTTTATTCCGGTCGCCGCCATTTCCGGCGCGTGGCCATCCCGAGCCGGGTGGTGGCGCGTGGTTGTTGGCCATGGCGCCTCTCACTGTCGAGAATCATGCTGTAAGGATATATCGGATAAGGTTTGCCTCAAAGTAAAATACTGGCACCCCATTCCATTGCCCCGCCATGAACAAGTTTCTCGCACTCGCGCTCGCGGCCGTATCGAGCGGCGCTTCCGCCCAGACGCCGGCCATGAATCCCATGCCCGACGGCAGCCGCGACATGTATGTCGGGCTGGGCCTCGTCTCGGCGCCACGCTACGAAGGAGCGCGCGACAGCGAGCGCCACGCGCTGCCGGTGCTGCAGGTGCAGTGGAGCAATGGTGTCTTCGTGTCGGGCATGCGCGCCGGCATCCACCTGGGCGGCAATCCCAGGCTGGAATATGGTCCCCTGGTCGAACTGCAGCGACGCCGCGACGACAGCGGCGCCGGCGGCGGCATCGGCGGCATTGGCGCCGAACGCTATTCCATGGTCGCCCTGCCGCAAGTGGCGGGCGAGAACCGCCTGGCCGGGATGGAGCCGATCTCCAGCCGCCTGCTGGCCGGCGGCTTCCTGAATTATTACCTGACGCCCGACTGGCGCCTGACCGGCAGCCTGCTGTATGGGGCCGGCAACGAGCGCGATGGCGCGCGCCTGGACCTGGGCGTGCAGCGCCTCGCCATGCAGTTCGGCGCCCACCACCGCCTGTCGTTCGCGGCCGGCGTCAGCATCGCCAACGCGGCCTACAACGACGCCTACTTCGGCGTCGGCACGCTCGACTCCCTGCGCAGCGGCAACCCGGTGTATCGGGCCGGCGGCGGCCTGAAGGATGGCCACGTCGGCGCGCGCTGGAACTGGGCGTTCTCGCCTTCCTGGATGCTGAGCTCGCAGGTGCAGGTGTCGCGCCTGGCCGGCGACGCCCGCCACAGCCCGCTCGTCGAGCGGCCGACCAACCTGACGGTTTCCACCGCCATCGCCTACCGGTTCTGACGATGCCCACGGCCCGACACCTCATCGCATGCTGCTTCGTGACGCTGTGCGCCTTTGGCGCCACGGCGCCGGCGCCTGCCGCCGAGTGGGTCAGTTACCGCGATGCCTACCGCGCCATGGTGGTGTTCGAGAAATACGGCGGACCGAAGAACCAGATCCAGAATCACCTGCAGGTGGCGCCCCTGACGCCCGGCGTCTCGCTCGAGGGCGCGCAGCTGACGCTGTCCGGCAAGGCGACCCAGGTCAACCTGCCGCTCGACCCGCTCGGGCGCACCAGCTTCCCGCTGCTCAAGGCCGCCTACGACGACAACGCCACGCTGGTCCTGAACCGCAGGATCGGCGCCTTCACGGTGCGCCCGCGCATCTCGCTGCTGCCGCAGGCGGACGGGGTCTACGAGGATGCGACCCTGCGCGCGGCCTGCGAGCAGGCGCTCGGCTTTGCGCGCTACGTCGACGCCTCGCTGCGCGCGCGCCAGTGCGGCGG
>DNCF01000371.1:0-16068 GCA_003484545.1 Massilia sp.
CGGCGCCAACACCCTGGTGCTGAGCGTGCGCGAAGACTCGTGGATCGAAGTGCGTCCGCAGGGCGGCAAGGCCCTGATCTCGCGCCTGGTCAAGGCCGGCAGCACCGAGAGCTTCGACGTGCCCGGCACCGCGACCCTGGTGGTCGGCAACCCGAAAGGCGTCACCGCCACGCTGCGCGGCGCCGCCGTCGAACTGCCGCAACTGCCGGGCAAGACGATCGCGCGCGTGACGATCAAGTAACGACCAGAGAAGCGATCAAACCAGCCGCACCTGCAAAGAATCGAAAGCCTAGAATGACTTCAACGAACCTGCCCATTCCATCCGGTCCGATGGCGCGCCGCGCCAGCCGCCGCGTGCTGGTCCAGCACGGCGCGCGCAAGGTCTGGATCGGCGGCGACGCCCCGGTCGTCGTGCAGTCGATGACCAACACCGACACCGCCGACGTGATCGGCACCGCGATCCAGATCAAGGAGCTGGCGCGCGCCGGCTCCGAGATGGTGCGCCTGACCGTCAACAATCCGGAAGCCGCGGCCGCCGTGCCGCTCATCCGCGAACAGCTCGACAGGATGGAGGTCGATGTGCCGCTGGTCGGCGACTTCCATTACAACGGCCACCTGCTGCTGCGCGACTTCCCCGAATGCGCCCAGGCGCTGTCGAAGTACCGCATCAATCCCGGCAACGTGGGGCAGGGCGCCAAGCGCGACTCCCAGTTCGCCCAGATGATCGAAGTGGCGATGAAGTACGACAAGCCGGTGCGCATCGGCGTCAACTGGGGCAGCCTCGACCAGTCGCTGCTGGCGCGCATCATGGACGAGAACGCTGCGCGCGCGAATCCGTACAGCGCCCAGGCCGTGATGTACGAGGCGCTGATCACCTCGGCGATCGAGAACGCGGTCAAGGCCGAGGAGATCGGCCTGGCCAGGGACAAGATCATCCTGTCTTGCAAGGTATCGGCGGTGCAGGACCTGATCGCGGTCTACCGCGAGCTGGCGCGCCGCTGCGACTACCCGCTGCACCTGGGCCTGACCGAGGCTGGCATGGGCAGCAAGGGCATCGTCGCCTCGACCGCGGCCTTGTCGGTGCTGCTGCAGGAAGGCATCGGCGACACCATCCGCGTCTCGCTGACCCCGGAACCGGGCGGCGACCGCACCAAGGAGGTCGTGGTGTCGCAGGAAATCCTGCAGACCATGGGCCTGCGCAAGTTCACCCCGATGGTGATCGCCTGCCCGGGCTGCGGCCGCACGACCTCGACCGTGTTCCAGGAACTGGCGGACAACATCCAGACCTTCCTGCGCGAGCAGATGCCGGAATGGAAGAAGTCCTATCCGGGCGTGGAAGCGATGAACGTGGCCGTGATGGGCTGCATCGTCAACGGCCCGGGCGAATCGAAGCACGCCAACATCGGCATCAGCCTGCCCGGCACCGGCGAATCGCCGGCCGCGCCGGTGTTCGTCGACGGCCAGAAGGTCGCCACGCTGCGCGGCGAGCGGATCGTCGAGGAGTTCCAGAACATCGTTCTGGACTATGTGAAGAAAAATTACGGTCAACAGGCCGAAGTCGTCAGCTGAAACCGTAGGGTGGGCACTTGTGCCCACGCGGTCGTACCGATGCGTGCCGCACCGCGTGAAGCGATCCGGCAGATCGAATGCCTTACCGCGTGGGCTCGAGAGCCCACCCTACGAAAAACGTAGAGCAGAAAAGAACATGTCCAAACCCGAAAAAATCATTGCCATCAAAGGCATGAACGACATCCTCCCGGCCGACGCGCCGCTGTGGGAGCTGTTCGAGAACACCGCCGAAACGATCCTGAAAAGCTACGGCTACCAGAAGATCGTCACCCCCATCGTCGAGGAAACCCGCCTGTTCGCGCGCGCCATCGGCGCCGTGACCGACATCGTCGAGAAGGAAATGTATTCCTTCGAGGATTCGATGAACGGCGATCAGCTGACCCTGCGCCCGGAAGGCACGGCCGGCGTGGTGCGCGCGGTGATCGAGCATAACCTCGTCTACGAAGGCCCGAAGCGCCTGTGGTACAAGGGCCCGATGTTCCGCCACGAGCGTCCGCAGCGCGGCCGCTACCGCCAGTTCTTCCAGTTCGGCGCCGAAGCCGTGGGCTTTGCCGGCCCGGACATCGACGCCGAACTGATCATGCTGTGCCGCCGCCTGTGGGACGACCTGGGCATCTCGAACGTGCGCCTGGAACTGAACTCGATCGGCAACGCCGAAGAGCGCAACCGCCACCGCGCCGACCTGATCGCCTATTTTGAGCAGCACATGGACGTGCTCGACGCCGAAGCCAAGCGCCGCCTGCACAGCAACCCGCTGCGCATCCTGGACACCAAGAACCCGGCCATGCAGGAGATGGTGAACGGCGCGCCGCAGCTGCTGTCCTACCTGGGCGAAGAATCGCTGGCCCACTTCAACGGCCTCAAGAAGCTGCTCGACCGTAACAACGTCCAGTACACCGTCAACCCGCGCCTGGTGCGCGGCCTCGACTACTACAACCGCACCGTGTTCGAGTGGGTCACCGAAGAGCTGGGCTCGCAGGGGACGATCTGCGCCGGCGGCCGCTACGACCCGCTGATCGAGACCTTCGGCGGCAAGAACACGCCGGGCGTCGGTTTCGCGATGGGCATCGAGCGCATCATCGAGTTAATGAAGGGCCTGGGCGAACCGGCACAACCGAGCCAGTGCGACGTCTACATGGTGCACCAGGGCGAAGAAGCCCAGATGCAGGCCTTCATCCTGGCCGAGCGTTTCCGCGATGCCGGCCTGGATGTTGTGCTACATTGCGCAACGCCGAGCGGCGCGGGCAGCTTCAAGAGCCAGATGAAGAAGGCCGACGCCAGCGGCGCCGCGTTCGCGGTCATCCTCGGCGAAGACGAGGTCGCCAACAGCGTCGCCGCGGTCAAGTCCTTGCGCGGGGAAGCAGGCGAACAGCAGCAGGCGAGCGTGCCCTTCGACGCGGTCGTCGACCACGTGGTCGACGCCATCATCGGCGCGCACGACCACGACCACGATCACGTGCATTACCACCCGTAAGGCAAGTCCAAGCAGCATTGAAGTCCCGATCCATCGATAACTACTAGACGAACCATGGCATACGACCTCGAAGAACAAGAACAGATTGCCTCCTTCAAGGCTTTCTGGTCCAAGTACGGCAACCTGATCACCTGGGTGCTGATCATTGCGCTCGGCTCCTTCGCCGCCTATAACTTCTATAACCAGCACGTGCGCAAGCAGTCGGTGGAAGCGTCGGCGCTGTACGACGAACTGACCGACGCCGTGACCGCGAACGACAACGCCAAGGCCCAGCGCATCGCGTCCGACATCCAGGACAAGTTCAAGCGCACCGCCTACGCGCAGATGAGCGCCCTGGGCGCGGCCAAGACCGCCTTCGAGGCGAACGACCTGAAGACCGCCAAGACCCAGCTGCAGTACGTGGTCGACAACGGCGACGACGAATACCAGTCGGTCGCCAAGCTGCGCCTGGCCGGCGTGCTGCTGGACGAGAAGGACTACGACGGCGCCATGAAGCTGCTGGACGGTAAGTTCCTGCCGCAGTTCGCCGCCGAAGTGCAGGACCGCAAGGGCGACGTGCTGGTCGCGCAGAACAAGATTGCCGACGCGCGCAACGCCTACGTGGCCGCGCTGGCCGCCATGGGTCCGAAGCATCCGGGCAGCCAGCTGGTGCGCATCAAGCTCGAAGCGATCGGCGGCAGTGCCCCTGCCGAGACCAAGGCTGCTGCGTAAACAGCGCTTGAGTTAAGGTAACCCCACAGCCAGGGCCTGCCTTTCGGCAGGCGCTGGCTTTGCGTCCTTATACACTTCAGACTAAGAACAAGGCTAAAGAAAATGCGTATTACCCGTAAGCTGGTTGGTGTCGGCGTCCTGGCCCTGATGACGGGCTGCTCGACCTTGAGTTCGCTCAACCCGTTCTCCTCGAAGGACAAGACCAACGAGCCGGCCAAGCTGGAAGAATTGAAGGCGACCATGGCCGTGCGTACCGCGTGGAAGCTCGACATCGGCAAGGCCCGGGGCTACCAGTTCTCGCCTGCGCTGGCCGGCAACACCCTGGTGGTGGCCAGCGCCGACGGCGACATCGCCCGTGTCGAGGCGCTCGATGGCCGTCCGATGTGGCGCATCAAGGCCGGTTCGAACCTGACCGCCGGCGTCGGCACCGACGGCAACGTGATCGTCGTCGGCGGCGCCAAGGGCGTCCTGATGGCCTTCGACATGGACGGCAAGGCGCTGTGGAAATCCCAGCTGTCGAGCGAGATCCTGTCCAGCCCGGCCGTGGGCGAGGGCGTCGTCGTGGCGCGCTCGATCGACAACCGCATCGTCGGTTTCGACGCCAAGACCGGCGAGAAGAAGTGGACCGTGCAGCGCCAGTCGCCGCCGCTGACCCTGCGCAGCGCGCCGGGCATGGTGGTGCACGACCGCGACGTGATCGTCGCCCAGCCCGCCGGCAAGCTGACCTCCTTCCTGCTCGCCACCGGCGCGCCGCGCTGGGAAGTCGAAGTGGGCGTGGCGCGCGGCGCCACCGAACTGGAACGCGTCACCGACATCGGCGGCGCGCCGGCGATCTTCGAATCCGACGTCTGCGCCGTGTCCTTCCAGGGACGCGTCGCCTGCTACGAGCTGGCTTCGGGCTCGCCGCGCTGGCACCGCGACCTGTCCTCGGAAGTGGGCGTGGCCGTCGACCAGCGCTTCGTCTTCGCCGCCGACGACAAGGGCGCGCTGCACGCGTTCGCCCGCGACACCGGCACCAGCGCCTGGAAGAACGACAAGCTCGCCTTCCGCGGCCTGTCGACCCCGCTGTCCTACGGCCGCGCGGTCGCGGTCGGCGACTACCAGGGTTACATCCACTTCCTGTCGCGCGAGGAAGGCGTCTTCCTGGCGCGCGCCGCGCTCGACGGCAGCGCCGTCAGCGGCACCCCGCTGGTGGCCGGATCGAACCTGATTTTTCAAACACAAAATGGAACTGTGGCCGCGATCGCGGTCGAATAGAATAAATACATGAAGCCGGTAATTGCACTCGTTGGTCGCCCGAACGTCGGAAAGTCGACCCTATTCAACCGCCTGACCCGTTCGCGCGACGCGCTGGTGGCCGACCTCCCTGGCCTGACGCGCGACCGCCACTACGGCGAAGGGCGCATCGGCGAGCGTCCGTTCCTGGTCATCGACACCGGCGGTTTCGAGCCGGTCGCGAAGGACGGGATCATGCACGAGATGGCGCTGCAGACGAAGCAGGCGGTGGCGGAAGCCGACATCGTCGTCTTCATCGTCGACGGCCGCCAGGGCCTGACCCCGCACGACAAGACCATTACCGACTTCCTGCGCAAGTCCGGCCGCAAGGTCATGCTCGTCATTAACAAGTCCGAGGGCATGAAGTACACCTCGGTCACCGCCGAGTTCTACGAGCTGGGCATGGGCGACCCCTACGTCATCTCGGCCGCCCACGGCGACGGCGTGCACGACCTGGTCAACGAGGCGCTCGACCTGGCCTTCGCCCAGCGTCCGGAAGACGAGGAAGAGCTGGAACCGGCCGACCGCGGCGTGAAGATCGCCCTGGTCGGCCGTCCGAACGTCGGCAAGTCGACCCTGATCAACACCCTGGTCGGCGAGCAGCGCGTGATCGCCTTCGACATGCCGGGCACCACCCGCGACTCGATCGAGGTCCCGTTCGAGCGCGACGGCAAGCACTACACCCTGATCGACACGGCCGGCATCCGCCGCCGCGGCAAGGTGTTCGAGGCGATCGAGAAGTTCTCGGTCGTCAAGACCCTGCAATCGGTGTCGGAAGCGAACGTGGTCGTGCTGATGCTCGACGCCCAGCAGGACATCTCGGAGCAGGACGCCCACATCGCCGGCTTCATCCTGGAGTCGGGCAGGGCGCTGGTGGTGGCGGTCAACAAGTGGGACGGCCTGACCTCCGACAAGCGCGACCAGATCAAGATGGACATCGACCGCAAGCTCGACTTCCTCGGCTTCGCCGAACTGAAGTTCATCTCGGCGCTGAAGGGCACGGGCATCAAGCAGCTGATGACCGCGATCGACGCGGCCTATGCGGCGGCCACCGCCAACCTGTCGACGCCGCGCCTGACGCGCGCGCTGCAGGAAGCGATCGAGAAGCAGGAGCCGAAGCGCAAGGGCAGCACCCGTCCGAAGATGCGCTACGCCCACCAGGGCGGCCAGAACCCGCCGGTCATCGTCATCCACGGCAATGCACTGGAAGGCGTCACCGAGCCCTATAAACGTTACCTGGAAAAGCACTTCCGCGACACATTCAGCCTGGTCGGTACGCCTCTGCGCATCGAACTGCGCAGCGGAAAGAACCCGTTTGCCAAGGAACAGAAATAGTCGGACTGAAATGCGGGCAGGAAATCAGCTACGCATGGGCCTGTTTAATAAATCCTTAAGTCTAGCAGTACGACAAAAAGCATTAAAACAGGTTACAGTAACCGCAGGCCATCATTCGCAAAGCTGAATCTTGCCCCGTGCACTTGAAAAGGAGGCATTTGCCTCCAATTTTTAAACTACAACAACATTACGGAGCTGTTATGAGCAATAAAGGGCAACTGTTACAAGACCCATTCCTCAATGCCTTGCGCAAAGAGCATGTACCCGTCTCGATCTACCTCGTCAACGGGATCAAACTGCAGGGCCACATCGAGTCCTTCGACCAGTACGTCGTCCTGCTCCGCAATACCGTGACCCAAATGGTGTACAAGCATGCCATTTCCACCGTCGTGCCGGCCCGCGCCGTCAATCTCAACCTCGATTCCGAAGCTGAGTAAGGCCGATGGCTGACGCCCCCGGCACTCCCATGCTGCGCGCCGCGCTGGTCGGCGTCGATTTCGGCGCCGTCGACTTCGGCGCCAGTCTCGAAGAGCTGGCCTTGCTGGCGCGCTCCGCCGGCGCGGAGCCGATCACCACGATCACCGCGAAACGCGCCAGCCCCGATCCCGCGTATTTCGTCGGCAGCGGCAAGGCCGACGAAATCGCCCAGGCAGCCACCGTCGACCACGTCGACATCGTCATCTTCAACCACGCACTGTCGCCCGCGCAGCAGCGTAACCTCGAACGCCGCCTGAACCGCCGCGTCATCGACCGCACCAGCCTGATCCTCGACATCTTCGCCCAGCGCGCCAAGAGCCACGAGGGCAAGCTGCAGGTCGAACTGGCCCAGTTGCAGCACCTGGCCACGCGCCTGATCCGCGGTTGGACCCACCTCGAACGCCAGAAGGGCGGTATCGGCCTGCGCGGCCCCGGCGAAACCCAGCTCGAGACCGACCGCCGCCTGATCGGCGAGCGCGTCAAGATGCTGCGCGCGCGCCTGACCAAGCTGCGCAAGCAGCACGAGACCCAGCGCCGCGCGCGCAACCGCAACGCCACGTTCTCGGTGTCGCTGGTCGGCTATACCAACGCCGGCAAGTCGACCCTGTTCAATACGCTGACCAAGGCCGGCGTCTACGTCGCCAACCAGCTGTTCGCGACCCTGGACACCACCAGCCGCCGCCTCTACCTGAACGACGAGGTCGGCAGCGTGGTGATCTCCGACACCGTCGGTTTCGTCCGGGAGCTGCCGCACCAGCTGGTCGCGGCCTTCCGCGCCACGCTCGAGGAAACCATCCACGCCGACCTGCTGCTGCACGTGGTCGACGGGTCCTCGGATGTGCGCATGGAGCAGATCGAACAGGTCAACGACGTCCTGCGCGAAATCGGCGCCGACCATATTCCCCAGATCCTTGTATGGAACAAGATTGATGCGGCCGACCTCCAGCCGGGGGTCGAACGTGATGAATATGATAAAATCAGCCGCGTTTTTATCAGCGCCCGCAGCGGCGCCGGCCTCGATCTGCTGCGCGATGCGATCGTCGAGGCAGCCTCGCAGGGAGCCGCGCACGAAGCCGTGCTCGAGGCTTCTTCCGCGCCAGGCCTGAGCCCTGAAAACGAAGAGCAGGACGATGCCGCGCCGGACTTCTCTCCGGAGAATGCCGGCGAAAGTATTCCAACCTCCACCCATCTCGGGCCCCACTAAAAGCCTATGTTCGTTTCCTTACTTAAACGGTTCGGCCTCACATTGTCGCTGAACGATCCACGTTGGGGCCATCGCCCCGACGGTGACCACAAGGCCCAGGAGGGCCGCCGTCCGGGTGAAGGTCCACCCGACCTTGACCAGATGTGGCGCGACTTCAATGCGCGCCTGAACCGCCTGTTCGGCAGCCGCGGCAACAACGGCGGCGACGCCGGCGGCCCCTACCGCGGCGAAGGGCGCGGCGCCGGCATCACCGCCACGGTGATCGGCTTCATCATCGCCCTGATCTGGCTCGCCAGCGGCGCCTTCATCGTCCAGGAGGGCCAGGTCGGCGTCGTCACCACCTTCGGCCGCCTGTCGCATACCACCGGCGCCGGTTTCAACTGGCGCTGGCCGGCCCCGATCCAGTCCCACGAGACCGTGAACGTTTCGCAGGTCCGCACCGCCGAGATCGGCTACCGCGACAACGTGCGCAACAAGCAGCCGAACGAATCGCTGATGCTCACCGACGACGAGAACATCATCGACATCCAGTTCGCCGTCCAGTACACCCTGAAGGATCCGGTGGCCTGGGTCTTCAACAACCGCGAGCAGGACGCCACGGTGCAGCAGGTCGCCGAGACCGCGATCCGCGAAGTGGTCGGCAAGAGCAAGATGGACTTCGTGCTCTACGAGGGCCGCGAAAAGGTCGCTGTCGACGTCCACAACATGATGCAGCAGATCGTCGACCGCTACGCGCTCGGCGTCCTGATCACCAACGTGACGATGCAGAACGTGCAGCCGCCGGAGCAGGTGCAGAACGCCTTCGACGACGCCGTCAAGGCCGGCCAGGACCGCGCCCGTGCCCGCAACGAAGGCGAAGCCTATGCCAACCAGGTGATCCCGCAGGCGCGCGGCGCCGCCTTCCGCCTGTTGCAGGACGCCGAAGCCTACCGCTCGATGGTGGTCGAGAACGCCACCGGTAACGCGGCCCGCTTCAACCAGGTGGTGGTCGAATACGCCAAGGCCCCGGCCGTGACGCGCGACCGCATGTACCTCGACACCATGCAGCAGATCTTCAGCAACACCAGCAAGGTGATGGTCGACGCCAAGTCCGGCTCGAACCTGCTGTACCTGCCGCTCGATAAACTGATTGCCCAGGTTTCCGCGAACAGCGCCGCCGTCGGCAGCGCCCATTCGGGCCCGGTGACGGCGCCGCAGCAGGACGCGGCCTCGTCGGCGGAAGTAACCAAGGCCCTGGATGCGGTGCGTCAGCGCGACAGCCGCAGCCGCGATACCTCACGTGACCGGGAGACCCGCTGATGAACCGCCTCGTAACCATTTTCGTGGCGGGCTTTATTGCCCTGATGTTGTTGTCCTCGACCGTCTTCGTGGTCGACCAGCGCCGCTTCGCCATCGTTTTCGCCCTGGGCGAGGTGCGCGAGGTGATCGCCGAACCGGGCCTGCACTTCAAGCTGCCGCCGCCGTTCCAGAACGTGATCTATCTCGACAAGCGCATCCTGACCCTGGATACGCCTGACGCCGACCGTTTCATCACGGCCGAGAAGAAGAACATCCTGGTCGACGCCTTCGTCAAGTGGCGCATCGTCGAGCCGCGCCTGTACTACGTCAGCTTCAGCGGCGACGAGCGCGCCGCGCGCAACCGCATGTCGCAGATCGTCAAGGCGGCCCTGAACGACGAGATCACCAAGCGCACCGTGCGCGAAGTGATCTCGGGCGAGCGCGGCCGCGTGATGGAAGCGGTGCGCGACAAGGTCGTGGCCGAGGCCAAGCAGATCGGCGTCGGCATCGTCGATGTGCGCCTCAAGCGCGTCGACTACATCGACCAGATCAACGACTCGGTCTACGACCGCATGCGCGCCGAACGGGTGCGCGTGGCGAACGAACTGCGTTCGACCGGCGCCGCCGAATCCGAAAAGATCCGCGCCGACGCCGACCGCCAGCGCACCGTGATCCTGGCCGAAGCCTTCCGCGAAGCCGAGAAGATCAAGGGCGAGGGCGATGCGAAAGCCTCCGCGATCTATTCCGACGCCTTCGGCAAGAACCCGGAGTTCTACAAGTTCTACCGTTCGCTCGAAGCCTACCGCGCCAGCTTCAAGGACCAGGGCGACGTGATGGTGATCGACACGAATTCGGAGTTCTTCAAGTACTTCAAGAATCCGGGCAAGTAAATCGGTACAGCCGCCTCCAGCAAAAACGCCGCGTATTCCGCGGCGTTTTTTTTGGTGCGGCCGTCATTGATCGTGGGATGGGCACGGAGTGTCCACCCTACGAAAAACCATGACGCGGACGCTTCCGATTCGCTCCGTGAATGGCATATACAACCAATTTCCAGTCGCCATTTGGCAACTTGCCAAGCCCATTCGGCATCATCGACCGCCTGTCCCGTTTCATTTTCGGGTAAAATTGCCGATTCGGCGCTGACTTCGCATTGCGCGAGCGCGCCACATTGCCTCATCTTTAACAATTCATTCGCTGTCGCCCATGCCGAACTGGCTTTTGCCTGAGAATATCGCCGACGTCTTGCCGTCCGAAGCGCGCAAGATCGAGGATCTGCGCCGCCTGATGCTCGACACTTTCCGCCTGTACGGCTACGAGCTGGTGATGCCGCCGATGCTCGAATACGTCGAGTCGCTGCTCGCCGGCGCCGGGCAGGACACCGACCTGCGCACCTTCAAGCTGATCGACCAGCTGTCCGGCCGCCTGCTCGGCCTGCGCGCCGACATGACGACCCAGGTCGCGCGCATCGACGCCCACCTGCTGAACCGTAATTCGATTACTCGCCTCTGCTATGCCGGCAGCGTCCTGCACACCCGTCCTTCGGGCCTGCACGCGACCCGCGAGCCGATCCAGATCGGCGCCGAGATCTACGGCCACGCCGGCCTCGAGGCCGATGCCGAGATCCAGGAACTGGCACTGAGCTCGGTCGCGCTGGCGGGCTTTACCGACGTGCGCCTCGACATGGCCCACGTCGGGGTGCTGCGCGCGCTGCTGGCCGACGACCAGGCCGCACAGCGCGACGAGACCCGCATCACCGCGCTGCTGCGCGCCAAGGACGTGCCGGGCCTCGAGGAAATCACCCGCAATTACGCGCCCGTGACGCGCGGCGCGCTGCTCGCGCTGCCGAACCTGTACGGCGACGTCGAGGTGCTGGCCAAGGCGAAGGAAGTGCTGCCGGCGCTGCCCGGCATCACCCGCGCGCTGGCCGAACTGGCCGCGCTGGCGGCATCGGCCCTGGGTCGAGCGCAAGTGGCGATCGACCTGGCCGATCTTCGCGGCTACCAGTACGAAAGCGGCGCCATGTTCGCGCTCTACGTGCCCGGCCTGCCGAACGCGGTGGCGCGCGGCGGACGCTACGACCACGTGGGCGAAGCCTTCGGGCGCGCGCGTCCGGCGACCGGCTTCTCGCTCGACCTGCGCGAGCTGGCGCGCCTGCTGCCGACGGCCGAGCGCAAGCATTCGATCCGCGCCCCCTGGGGCAATGCGCCCGAGCTGCGCGAAAAAATCGCTGACCTGCGCAAGGCAGGCGAAGTCGTGATCCAGTCCATGCCGGGTCACGACAATGTTCAGGACGAGTTCGAGTGCGACCGCGTGCTCGTCCTCGAAGATGGAAATTGGATTCTCAAAAACTTAGGTTAAGTGATGTCAAATACTACCGTGGCAAAGAACGTCGTCGTCATCGGCACCCAATGGGGCGATGAAGGCAAGGGCAAAATCGTCGACTGGCTGACCGACCATGCGGCCGGCGTCGTTCGTTTCCAGGGCGGCCATAACGCCGGCCATACGCTGGTCATCAAGGGCCAGAAAACCGCGCTGCAGCTGATCCCTTCGGGCATCATGCGCGAAGGCGTGGCCTGCTACATCGGCAACGGCGTCGTCGTCTCCGTCCCGGACGTGATGCGCGAGATCGACAAGCTGCAGGCCGCCGGCGTCGAAGTGGCGTCGCGCCTGAAGATCTCGGAAGCCTGCCCGGTCATCCTGCCGTACCACGTCGCCATCGACAAGGCGCGCGAAGCCAAGCGCGGCGAGAACAAGATCGGCACCACCGGCAAGGGCATCGGCCCGGCCTACGAAGACAAGGTCGCGCGCCGCGCGATCCGCATCGCCGACATGCTCAACGAAGAGCGCTTTGCCGAGAAGCTGAAGGAAAACCTCGAGTACCACAACTTCGTCCTGGTGAACTACCTGGGCGGCGAAGCGATCGACTTCCAGAAGACCTACGACGACGCCATGGCCCTGGTGCCGCGCCTGCGCCCGATGGTCGGCGACGTCTCGTCCGCCCTGTACGCCGCGCATAAAGCCGGCGGCAACCTGCTGTTCGAAGGCGCGCAAGGCTCGCTGCTCGACGTCGACCACGGCACCTATCCGTTCGTCACCTCGTCGAACTGCGTGGCCGGCAACGCCGCCGCCGGCGCCGGCGTCGGTCCGGGCATGCTGCACTACATCATGGGCATCACCAAGGCCTACACGACGCGCGTCGGTTCGGGCCCGTTCCCGGCCGAACTGCCGACCGACCAGGGCGTCGGCGAGCACCTCTCGCGCGTGGGCCACGAGTTCGGCACCGTCACCGGCCGCGCCCGCCGCTGCGGCTGGTTCGACGCCGCGCTGCTGCGCCGCTCGGTCCAGATCAACGGCGTCACCGGCATGTGCCTGACCAAGCTCGACGTGCTGGACGGCCTGGAAAGCCTGAAGCTGTGCACCGGCTACAAGATCGACGGCCGCGACGTCGACATCTTCCCGGTCGGCGCCGAGGAAGCCGCGCTGTGCCAGCCGGTCTACGAAGAGATGCCGGGCTGGACCGAGTCGACCGTCGGCGCCAAGTCGATGGAAGAGCTGCCGGCCAACGCCCGCGCCTACATCAAGCGCATCGAAGAACTGGTCGGCATCCCGATCGACATGGTGTCGACCGGCCCGGACCGCGAAGAAACCATCGTGCTGCGTCATCCGTTCGCCGCCTGAGCACCAACACACAAGAACATAGGAATTACCTGAATGAACACCCCTGCATCGACCGACAAGGACCTCTGGGTTTCGTGGGACGAGTACAACCGCCTGGTCGAGCGCCTGGCCCTGAAAGTCTATGAATCGAACTGGAAGTTCGACATGGTGCTGTGCCTGGCGCGCGGCGGCGTGCGTCCCGGCGACGTGATCTCGCGCATCTTCGACGTGCCGCTGGCGATCCTGTCGACCAGCTCCTACCGCGAAGAAGCCGGCACCAAGCAGGGTAACCTCGACATCGCCAAGTACATGACGATGACCAAGGGCCCGCTGCAAGGCAAGATCCTGCTGGTCGACGACCTGGCCGATTCGGGCGTCACCCTGCAGAAAGTGCGCGAGCACCTGACCGAGAACTACCCCGACGTCACCGAAGTGCGCTCGGCCGTCCTCTGGGTCAAGGGTACCTCGGCCTTCAAGCCGGACTACCACATGGAAGACCTGCCGCACAATCCGTGGATCCACCAGCCGTTCGAAGACTACGACGGCCTGCGTCCGCACCAGCTGTCGGCGTGGTTGAAGAAGTTCGAGCAGTAATCGCAGGGGAGGGCGGCCACCGGCCGCCGCCCGCCGCGGCAAGAGGCCAGTGCGTTCACCCGCCCTGGCCTTTTTTGTTTACGCACGTCATCCAGGCAACAGCCCCGGTGCAAATCGGTTAAGATTGCCCCGAATGCCTGAATCGTCGGGAACCCAAGAACAAGAACACACATGACCCAAAGCTTTTTCCAGACTTTCATCCTCCTGATCCTCGTCACTGACCCATTCGGCAACGTCCCCTTGTTTGCTGCCGCCCTCAAAGAAACCCCGCTGCACCGCCGTCCGCGCATTGTCGTGCGCGAATGCGCGATCGCCTTCCTGTTGCTGTTGATCTTCATGTTCTTCGGGCAGCACTTCCTCGCGGCCCTGCACCTGAGCCCGGTTGCGCTGCGCATCGGCGGCGCCGTGATCCTCCTGATCATCGCGATCCGCATGATCTTCCCGCACCCGGACGGCGTGCTCGGGCGCAGCGAAGGCGGCGAGCCCTTCATCGTGCCGCTGGCGATTCCGGCGCTCGCCGGCCCGTCGGCGCTGGCCACCGTGCTGCTGTTCAGCAGCGAGAGCGTGTCCGAGACCCTGGTCCACGTGGCCGCGCTGGCGGCCGTCGGCGTGGTCTGGCTGGCGGTGTTCCTGAGCGCCGAGCGCCTGCAGCAGAAACTCGGTCCGCAGGTGATGACCGCCTTCGAGCGCCTGATGGGCCTGATCCTGACGGCGATGTCGGTCGAGATGCTGCTTGGCGGCATCCGCGAATTTGTCCAGACCCTGTGAGATGAGCGAGCTTCGCCCCGGGGCAACGCCCCCGCCCAACCAGGACGGCGCGCTTGACGCGGGGACGCTGATGTTCCTCAGCGGCGGCGGCAAGGTCGGGGCGATGATGCGTGCCCACGACTGGTCGCAGTCGCCGCTCGGCCCTCCGTCAGGCTGGCCGCAGGCGCTGCGCACGGTCGTGGCGCTGATGCTGAACTCGAAGTTCCCGATGTTCGTGGCCTGGGGCGAAGAACTCGGTTTCCTGTACAACGACCCTTATGTCGACGTCCTGGGCGAGAAGCATCCGGCGTCGCTCGGAGCGCCCTTCAAGGCGATCTGGGGCGAGATCTGGGACGACATCTGGCCCATCGTCGAGCGTGCGCTGCAGGGCGAGGGCACCTATTGGGAAAAGCTGCCGCTCCTGATGAACCGCCACGGCTTCGACGAGCAGACCTGGTTCACCTTCTCGTATTCGCCGGTGCGCGACGAGAGCGGCGTGGTGGCCGGCATGTACTGCGCCTGCGTCGAGGCTACCGGGCAGGTGCTGGCCGAGCGCTACCGCCAGCAGGAAAACGAGCGCCTGATGACGCTGTTCGAGCAGGCGCCCGGCCTCATCGCCGTGCTGCGCGGGCCTCAACATGTGTTTGAAATCGCAAACAAAAGTTATAAAGAGGTGGTTGGTCGCGGCAACGTGGTCGGCAAGAGCGCGCGCGAAGTCCTGCCCGAGGTCGAAGGGCAGGGCTTCTTCGAGCTGCTCGACGAGGTCTACAACACCGGCAAGCCTTTCGTGGGCCACGCCTTGCCGCTGAAGCTGGCGCGCGAACCGGGCGCCCCGCTCGAGCAGCGCTACCTCGACTTCATCTACCAGCCGATCCGCGACCCCTCGGGCCAGGTGGTCGGCATTTTCGTGGAAGGCAGCGACGTCACGCTGCGCAAGCAGATCGAGGACGAGCTGCGCGCGGCGAACCGGCAGAAGGACCAGTTCCTGGCCATGCTGGCGCACGAGCTGCGCAATCCGCTGGCGCCGATCACGACCGCCGCCCACCTGCTGAAGCTTGGGCACCTCGACGCCAAGGGCGTGCGCAACGCCAGCGAGATCATCGCGCGCCAGGCCGAGCACATGACCGACCTCGTCAACGACCTGCTGGACGTCTCGCGCGTCACGCGCGGCCTGGTCACGCTCGACAAGGAAGAGCTGGACGTGAACGCGGTGGTGACCGGCGCGGTCGAGCAGGTGCGCCCGCTGATCGAGACCAAGCGCCACGCGCTGACCATGCAGCTCTCCGGCGAACCGGTGCACGTGCTGGGCGACCGCACGCGCCTGGTGCAGGTGCTGTCGAACATCCTGAACAACGCCGCCAAGTACACGCCGCCGGGCGGCCAGATCGCGCTGCGGGTCACGGCGCATGGCGATCGGGTCACGGTGACGGTGACCGACAACGGCATCGGCATCGAAGCCGACGTGCTGCCCTATATCTTCGAGCTGTTCACCCAGGCCGAGCGCACCCCGGACCGTTCCTCGGGCGGCCTCGGGCTGGGCCTGGCGCTGGTGAAGAGCCTGGTCGAACTGCATGGCGGCACGGTGTCCTGCGACAGCCCGGGCATTGGCCAGGGCAGCCGCTTCACGGTGTGCCTGCCGCGCCTGCAGAAGTCGAGAGAAGCTCATCCCACGGCACTGCCCGCCGCCGGCGGGCAGGCCGCGTCGCCGTTACATATCCTCGTGGTGGACGACAACGTCGATGCGGCG
>DNCF01000371.1:16108-16241 GCA_003484545.1 Massilia sp.
CGAGCGCACCCCGGACCGCTCGCAGGGCGGGCTCGGCATCGGTCTTGCACTGGTGAAGAGCCTGGTCAATCTGCACGGCGGTACGGTCGATGCCCGCGCCGCGGTGGGGCGGGGCAGCGAGTTCGAGATCTGC
>DNCF01000371.1:16364-16509 GCA_003484545.1 Massilia sp.
GACGACAACGTCGATGCGGCGCTGACGCTGGCCATGCTGCTGGAAATGGGCGGCCACGCGGTCACGGTCGAGCATCGCTCGCAGGACGCGCTGGCGCGCGCGCGCGCGGCGCCGCCCGACGCCTGCCTGCTCGACAGATCGGAAG
>DNCF01000323.1:0-147 GCA_003484545.1 Massilia sp.
CAGAACTTCAACATCCTCGACATCCCGATGGCGCAGGTGACCCTGCAATACCTGGAGTACGTCGAGCAGATCCGGCAAAGCAACCTGGAGCTGGCGGCCGAGTACCTCCTGATGGCGGCGATGCTCATCGAGATCAAGTCGCGCATG
>DNCF01000323.1:439-4444 GCA_003484545.1 Massilia sp.
CGAGATCAAGTCGCGCATGTTGCTGCCCAAGCGCCAGGACGACCTGGTCGAGGACGTCGGCGACCCGCGCGCCGAGCTGGTGCGCCGGCTGCTGGAGTACGAGCAGATCAAGCTGGCCGCCGTGCAGCTGGGCGCGCTGCCCCAGGAAGGACGCGACTTCCAGCGCCCCGCGCTGCCGGTCGAGCAGGGACTGGCGCCCGTGCTGCCCCACGTCGATCCGCACGACCTGCAGCGCGCCTGGCTCGACGTGCTGCGCCGGGCGAAGCTGACCCAGCACCACCGGATCGGCCGCCAGGAACTGTCGGTGCGCGAGCACATGTCGGCCATCCTGCGTACACTGCAATCGCAACGCTTCGTCGAATTCGGCGAACTGTTCGCCGGCCACGCCTCGGTGCCCATCGTGGTCGTGCACTTCGTCGCCCTGCTCGAGCTGGCCAAGGAAACCCTGGTCGAAATCACCCAGGCCGAACCGTTCGCGCCGATCTACGTGCGCCTGGCCTATTCGCCGGCCTGAAGCCCCGGGCGCCCTCCACTTACGCACACAACGAACATGAAAATCATCTCCACCATTGACGAACTGCGCGACCAGCTGCGCGGCCAACTGCGCACCGCTTTCGTGCCGACGATGGGCAACCTGCATGAAGGCCACCTGTCGCTGATGCGCCTGGCGCGCAAGCACGGCGACCCGGTGGTCGCCTCCATCTTCGTCAATCGCCTGCAATTCGGCCCGAACGAGGACTTCGACAAGTACCCGCGCACCTTCCAGGCCGACGTCGAGAAGCTGGAAAAGGAAGGCGTCTACGTGCTGTTCGCGCCGACCGAGAAGGACCTGTACCCGGAACCCCAGGAATACCGCGTGCAGCCGCCCGATACCCTCGGCAACACGCTGGAAGGCGAATTCCGCCCGGGCTTCTTCAACGGCGTGTGCACCGTGGTGACCAAGCTGTTTTCCTGCGTGCAGCCGCGCGTGGCCGTGTTCGGCAAGAAGGATTACCAGCAGCTGATGATCGTGCGTAACATGGCGCGCCAGTTCGCCCTGCCGACCGAAATCATCGGCGCCGAAACCTACCGCGCCGAAGACGGCCTGGCCCTGTCCTCGCGCAACATGTACCTGTCGCCCGAGGAACGCGCCGAGGCGCCGGCCCTGTACCGGGCGCTGAACTTCGTCGCCGGCGAGATGCGCGCCGGCCACCTCGACATCTTCTCGGTCGAGCGCGAAGCGATGGCCCGGCTGGCCGAGCGCGGCTGGAAGCCGGACTACATCTCGATCCGCAAGCGCATCGACCTGCAGCCGCCTTCGGCCGGCGACCTGGCGCAGGGCGCGCCGCTGGTGGTGCTGGCGGCCGCCAAGCTCGGCACCACGCGCCTGATCGACAACCTGGAAATCTGAGCCCTACACGGCGGCGCTAACTTTTTGCAAATAACTCTTTATTTTTTGCAACACTATGCACGGCGGTTTATACTGTCGTGCACCGGCAAAACAGCCGGAGATATTCGCTGCAAGGATTGTCGCCGTGACCGATTCCCCTTCCCGTCCGCCCCGCAAAGGGCCGCCCCGTCCCGCTGACGTGCTGGCGCGCATCGCGCCCAACGCTTCGCCGCACGAGATGCGCGACCCCTTCGACATCGGCGAAACCTTGACTGCCCTGGCCGACACGGGCGAGGCCCTGACCATCTACCCGGCCAACCTGCCGGAGCCGCGCCTGGCGCGGATCGCGTCGGTCGATCCGGAAGAGCCGCACTTCGTGCTCGACGTGGTCGGCGACGAGCCCATCGCTCCCGGCCGCGCGACCTTCGTCGCCGCGCTGGGCGGCAACGCCAAGCTGCAGTTCGACCTGGAAAGCGACTGGGCCACCCTGCCCGGCCAGCCGAACATGGTGCCCGCCGTGTTCCCGGAGTCCTGCCTGGTGCTGAACCGGCGCGCGGCCCAGCGCTGCGACACGCCGCTGAACGGCAGCTACGCCGCCACCTTCAGCCTGCTCAACAAGCAGTATGAACTGCCGCTGTGCGACTACTCGACCGGCGGCGTCGGCCTGCGCGCCACGCCCGACCAGGCGTTCGGGCTGCACGTTGGCAAGAAGCTGAAGGGCGTGCGGCTGCAACTGGGACCGGCGCTGGTGATCGTCGCCGACCTCGAAGTGCGCCTGCTGCGGCCGTTCCGCAGTTTCCTGCTGGGCGACCAGGTGCAGATCGGCTGCAGTTTCGAGCAGATCGAGATGCAGATGCACCAGCAGTTGCAGAGTTTGGTGAGTACCGGGCGCGAGCGCCAGCCGGCTTGAGTGTGATTTTGTAGGGTGGGCACTCGTGCCCACGCGGTCTTACCGGCCATTCAGACGCGGCATCGACGCAGATCCGCTTCACAGGCTGAGCGGGCTTTTTGCAGGCGCAAGTGAACCGCAGGCGCCGTACCGCGTGGGCACGAGTGCCCACCCTACGGAACGCTCTATTGCGTGACGGCCTGCGCCCAGGCCAGCGCCGACAGGTGCGCCTTGTTCACTTCCAGCGGGCTGAGGTCGAGCGCCGTCGCCAGCGAGCCGACCAGGTTCGAGCTCAGTTCGCAGGCTTCGGCCAGCGCCAGGTAAGGCCCGTACAGGCCATCGCGCGTGAGCAGCGCGCGCACGACTTCGGCCGGCAGCGGCACGGTGTCGAGCACTTCCTTCATCGGCAGGCCGAGCAGGCGGTCGAGCAGCGAGAACATGCCGGCGACGAACAGGTTCTCGGCCTCCCCTTTCGCCAGGCCCTTCTGGCCGAGCAGCTCGGTCAGGCGGCCGCGCACCACCGCCGTTTCCATCAGCACCGGCGAGTAGCCGCTGGTGCTGGCGCTCGCCAGCAGCAGGGTCAGCCAGCGGTAGAGGGGCGCATAGCCCATCAGGGCGATCGCCTGGCGGATCGATTGCACCTCGCGGCCGGCGCCGAAGCCGGCCGAGTTGATGTTGCGCAGCAGCTTGTAGGTCAGCGCCGGATCGCGCTTGAGCACGCCTTCGAGCTTGGGGATGTCCTCGTTCTCCTGCACCATCTGCATCAGTTGCAGGATGATGGCCTGGGTCGGGTTCAGGCCCTTGACCGGGTTGCCCGGGCGCGGCGTCAGGTGCAGCTTGCCGACGAAGGCCTCCAGCCCCAGCGCGGCGCAGGCATCGTAGTCGATCCAGTTGCTCACCGGCCGGCCGATCATGCGCAGCGCGGATTGCTTGGCGGCGGCGTAGGTGCGCGCCTGCTCGGCCACGTTGATGCCGGCGAAGCGCATCTCGACGTGGGACGCATACGGCGCCAGCGCCTTGTTGATGTGACCGACGTCCAGGCCGCGCAGCGAGATGCCGACGCCGCCGGCGCGCACCGCCTGCACCGCGGCACGGGTGTCCGGGTCCATCAGGTAGCGCGCCTGCAGGCTCAGCACGGTGCGCTCGGGCGGCAGCGCGAACAGCGCGTCGGTCGAGAGCATGGCGGGAACGGCGTCGAGGAACAGGATCTTGTCGCGCAGCAGCCAGCCGTGCTCCTCGTGCTGGACGTGGGCGGCGACGAAGCCGACCAGTTCTTCCAGGTCGGTGTCGAGGACGGGCTGGCCGCCCTGCTGCCAGAGCAGCTCGTAGCCAATGACGCGCTGCGCGGGATCGAGCAGCGGTTCGCGAACAATATAGTTTTTGTGGTGCATGGATCAGGTCGCGAGTTGAAACAGACGGCACGACGATGGTCGGCGAGGGACGCGGTGCCCACCCCGCTTGAACGCGGACGCGTCATGCGGGCCAGCGGCCCGCGCGACGACGTCCATTCCCATTAAAAGCCGAGGCTGTCGAGCAGGTCGTCGACCTGGCCCTGGTTGGCCACCACCTCGGTGTTGCCTTCGGGCTTGATCTGCGGCCCGTTCAGCAGGCCGTTGTCCAGCTCACGCTTGATTTCGCTCGGCGCAAAGTCGATCAGCACCTGCACCAGCTGCTTTTCCAGGTCTTGCGCGATCGAGGTGATCTTGCCGATCACCTGGCCGGTCAGGTCCTGGAAGTCCTGGGCCAT
>DNCF01000323.1:4685-4870 GCA_003484545.1 Massilia sp.
GTCCTGGGCCATCATGATGTCCATCAGCTGGCCGCGGGTGGCCACCGCCGCCCGCTCGGATTCGGCGAGCGAGGCCATGGTGCGCTCGGCCAGGGCGCGCCAGCCGGCATCGCCCTCAGGCTGGGCGTCGAGCAGCGCCTGCCACTGGCCGCGCAGCTCGGCGCTGCGAGATCGGAAGAGCACCG
>DNCF01000322.1 GCA_003484545.1 Massilia sp.
ACCAGTCGAGCGATGCCGAGAAGCCCTTGAACGGTTCGACGACGATGCCCAGCGTACCTTGCTTGGAGGTCTCGGGCTTCAGGCCCTCGTTACCGCCCGACACATAGTCGAAGCGTTCCGGGGCGCAGAAGCGTGGGTCGCCGGGGTGTGCTGCGCAGCCGACCGTATCGGTCACGCCGCTCGCCAGTTCCTGGCGCAGCAGGCCGGTGTAGAGCTGGGTGAAGCTCGGCGCCAGGAAGCCCTTGTTGGCCGAACCGCGCAGCAGCAGCCAGCTCGTCGGCTGGTAGCGGAAGGCGACCTTCGGATTGGTGGTGGCGCCGATCACGCTGTAGTCGTCGCGGCGCACGGCCAGCTGCAGCTCCAGGTCCTTGGTGACGGGGACGATGAATTCCGCGAACAGCGCCTTCACGTTGCGCGTCGCCTTCGGCAGGTTGTCGTTGCCCGGCGACAGCAGGATCGGTTCGGCCGCCACGTCCTGGCTGTACATGTAGCTTTCGCGGCGGAAGTCGAAGCCGGCCGCCATAGCCAGCTTGCCGGCTGGCAGGTCGAACAGTTCGCCCGAGATGGTGCCGTCGACCTGGGTCATGGTGGTCTTGCCGGTCTGGAAGGCGCCGTAGTATTTCGTCGCCTCGATCGCATCCATCGCCGCCTGGGTCTGGCTGCCGTCGAGCGACCACGGGTTGACGATGCCGCTGCCCAGCACCTTGTAGAAGGCATCGGTGTAAGCGTAGCCATCGAGCAGGTCCATGTGGGTCGTGCTCTGCGCCTTCGACAGGCCCAGCTTGTAGTCCCAGTCGCGGATCATGCCCTCGAAGCCGACCAGCAGGCGGCCGCTCTTGGTGGTGTTTTCCTGGGTGCGGTTACCCAGCGGATTGGCGCGCCACTTGTAGATGATCGGCAGGGTCGGGTTGTAGGTCGGGATGTAGGCCGACAGGTCCTGGTAGTACTGGCCGCCCACCGGATAGGCATTCTTGTTGGCGAGCGAGGTCGAGATCTGGGCCGGGGTCAGGATCGAGATGACTTCCGAACGCGAGCCGATCGCCTCGACGAACATCGTGTGGTCTGGCGCCAGTTTATAGGTGCCGCGCAGCAGCAGATTCGCCTGCTCGGACGGCGACTGCATGATGTAGTCGCCACCGTAGTCGTAGGCGCAGGAATAGGTCGAGCGCAGCGGCGAGGTGACGTCCTTCCACAGGGCGGTCTGGTACTGCGACATGCCTTCGACCGTGTCGCACTTGCCGTCGAAGCTGAGCGGGTTGGCCTGCAGGTAGGTGTTCGGATCGCCCGGCCGCTTGAAACCGGTGCCGAGCGCGGTGCCGGCGCCGGTCAGCTGGTTCGCGTACGGGGTGCCGGTGGTGTCCGGCGACAGGCCGCGCCAGGGCTGGAAGCCGTTGGCGAAATCGCGCTGCTTCGAGGACAGCTTCTCGTTCTTGGTGAACGACAGCGTGGTCATGACGTTGAAGCCGTCCGCTTCCAGGTCGCCGGTACCGGCGATCAGCGAGCCGCGGTGGATGTTGCCGCCGCCTTCCTCGGTGACGTTGGTGTAGGCCGAGACTTCCGCGCCCTGGTAGTCCGAGCGCAGGATGATGTTCATCACGCCGCCGATCGCGTCGGTGCCGTAGATCGCCGAGGCGCCGTCCTTCAGGATCTCGATGCGGGCAATGGCCGCCATCGGGATCGAGTTCAGGTCGACCGCCTTGCCGCTCTTGCCGTGGGTCGGCGCGCGGCGGCCGTTGATCAGGACCAGGGTGGCGTTCGGGCCGAGGCCGCGGAACGAAGCAAAGGAAGCGCCGCCGCTGACACGGTCGGCATCGGCGCCGAACACGTTGTTGCCCGAGGTCGGGTTGTCGGTGCCGGTACCGTTCGCCGAAATCGTGGCCATCAGCTGTTCGGCCGAGGTGATGCCCTGCTTTTGCAGGGTGTCGGCGGTGATCACCTGCACCGGCAGCGCGCCTTCCTTGGCGACGCGCTTGATGCTACTACCGGTGACCTCGACGCGGGCTATCGGGGCATCCTGCCGCACTTCCTGTGCAACAGCCGAGCCTGCTACGCCGATCAGGGCAATCAGTTGGGCTAGCTTCTTTAACTTCACGCGTCTCTCCTAAGGTATTGGGCGATCCAGGCCGATGGCAAATCGATGTTGCCGCTTAGTAATGTCTTAGCATTACCTTATGTGTGATTTCGAGGGTAAGGCCAAGCATTTGGCACTATCCAATGAAATAACCGGCGGGAAGTATAACTTCCGGGAATGTTTATAACCGGAAAACTCACCAATACTAGCGGGACGGCTTCGACAATCGTTCCCTTTCCGCAACATTGACGTCCAAATAGCGCCAGGACGTGAATTCCACTGGGTGACGCTTGTAGTTTTTTAACCACGGATGACGGAGATCGGCCGAGAGCACATGGGTCAGCGGCACCCAGGGGTTGTAGGCGTGGATCAGCTGGTTCATTTCGAAATAAAGCTGCTGGCGCCGCGGCCCGTCGGTAAGCTGGCGCGCCTGTTCGTAGCGTTCGTTATAGGCCGGTAGGTTGAAGCGGGCGTAGTTGGCGCGTCCCGCGTTCGGGCCGTAGAGCAGCTGATAAAAATTGTCGCCATCGGGGAAGTCGGCGATCCAGTTACTTTCGAACATGGTGACCTTGCCGAGGCGCGAAGCCTTGATGATCTCGGTCTTCTTGTCCGACTTGAACACCACGCGCAGGCCGATCGCGTTCAGGCACTTGCGCCACAGTTCGTCGCGCAGGCGGCCGCTGACCGTCGCCTCACTGTGCATCGTCAGGGTCAACGGCTTGCCGTCGGGCGCCAGCCTGAAACCGTCGGCATCGCGCTTGCCGTAGCCATGGCGGTCGAGCAGGGCATTGGCCAGCGCCGGGTCGTAGGGAACGGGGCTGCGGTAGTCCGGGTCGTAGCCGAGCACGTTCGGCGGCAGCGGCGATTCCGCCTTGATGGCAAACCCCTTTTTCAGCAGCGCGATGTCCTCGGCGCTGTTGTAGGCCAGCGAAATCGCGCGGCGCAGGGCGATCCGGTCGCGGCTGTAGCCGCCCAGCACCGGATCGTTCATGTTCATCCACATGTAATAGGTCTGCAGCACGGGAAAGCGCGACAGGCGGATGCCGCGCGCCTGCAGGTCCGGCTTCAGTTGCCCGTCCGCGATCACCATGTCGGTCATCGATTCCGGCACCTGCTCGAGGTAGTCGTATTCGCCGTTCAGGAAGCCCAGCATGCGGCCCTGGAATTCCTCGGCAATCTTGACCTCGACCCGGTCCACGCGCGGCAGCCGTTGACCGGCCAGCGCGGCGGCGATCGCCTGGTCTTCCGGGTCATTGCCGGGCGTGCCCTGGAACACCGCCGTCGAGTAGGGATTGGCCAGCAGCACGATGCGGTCGCTGCGCTTCCACTCGCCAATCATGAAAGGCCCGGTGCCGACCGGGTGGTTGCCGGCCTGGCCGGGATAGGCCTCGATCACTTCGCGCGCCACCACGCCCGAAGCCGGGGTCGCCATGTAGAAGAGAAAATTATTGTCCGGCTCCTTGAGCTCGATGCGCAGGGTGTAGCGGTCGAGCGCCCGCAGGCCGGCGACCGGGGTGTCGACGTCGAACTGCTTTTTCAGGACCTCGTCGCCGACGATCTTGCCGTCGAACATGTACAACCAGGGCGATTTCAGGGTTGGATCGTACAGGCGCTTGATGCTGTAGACGTAGTCCTGGGCGGTCATCTCGCGCTTGTTGCCCTTGAACGCCGGGTCGTCGGTGAAATGGATGCCGGGGCGGATGCGGAAGGTGTAGGTGCGGCCGTCAAGGCTCACTTCCGGCAGCGCGCTGGCCGTGTTCGGGCGCAGTTTCACCGGACGCGCCAGGTAGTCGTAGCGCAGCAGGGGATCGAAAATATTTTCCAGCAGGGAGAGCGTCGCGATGTCGGACGCCGCCGCCGGGTCGAGGCCGGTTTCGCTGGTGGACAGGAACATGCGCAGGACTTTTTTGCCGGTCTCGGCTTGCGGCGCTTGCGCAGCTGAAGGAAAGGCCAGAGCGCTAGATACCAGCACCAGTGCTGAAAGAGTGGAGCGAAATTTCATGTGTGCATGTCCTGGTTGAGCTTGCGTATCATAGGCGTGGTGTCTGGAAGAGGCAAACGTCAACGATGTAGGGTGGCGCCCCGTGCCCACGCGTGAAGTTGGCGACATGTTGGCGTTTGAAAGGCCGCGTCTGCTCATCGTTTACGCGTGGGCACGGGGTGTGTTAAGGACAGGGGCATAGGTAACACTTGGCTAGGGACATCGGTAACACATTGCGGTTCGATTTTAGCGCTCGTTT
>DNCF01000485.1:0-11490 GCA_003484545.1 Massilia sp.
ATCCGGGCGAGCTGCTGCGGCGCGACCTGGACAAGGCCCAGGCCTGGGCCGACCTGTGCCGCGCGCGAGCTGCCCATGCGCGACGGGACCGATAGCTACCAGGCAGCCTTTCACCGCCGCTGGGGCCACCTGCGGCGCGCGCGGGTGCGTGCGCTGGCCTGGCTCCTCGACTCTCCCGATCTGCTCGACGCCGGCGCCCCGCACTGGCAGGGCCGCATCGCCTCGCTGGAACCGGTAACGGAGGAAACCGCGCGCTGGCTGGCCGAGCTCGACCGCGACCCCGCGCCGCTCGACGCCGCCCTCGGCCCGCGCGTCTACACCCGGCTCGGGCTGTACGCGGAAAAATTGATGGCCTTTTATTTCGAGCACCAGGGCCGCCTGATCGCGCACGGCCTGCAGATCCGCGCCAGCCGCAACGACACCGTCGGCGAATTCGACTTCCTGCTCGAGGCCGGCCCGGACGCGGCCGAACACATCGAGTTCGCCACCAAGTTCTACCTGCTGCAGGGGGAGGCGGACAAGGAATTCGACGCCCTGGTCGGCCCCAACCTGGCCGACAGCCTGGGCGCCAAGATGCGCAAGATCTTCGAGCGCCAGCTCGAGCTGGGCGCGCATCCGGCTGCTCAACCCCTGCTCCCGCGGCCGGTGGCGCAGGCGCGCGCGCTGGTGAAGGGCTGGCTGTTCTACCCGGCCGGCAGCTGGCCGGCAATGAGCGGCATCACGGCCGGGCACTGCCGCGGTTTCTGGTGCGCGCTGGACGAGCTCGATGCGACCGGGGCGGATGCCTTCCTGATCCTGCCGCGCCTGCAGTGGCTGGCGCCGTTCCGCGCGCTGTCGGCCGCGTGGCTGATGAACCGGGCACAACTGCATGCCGAACTGGAAGCGCAGTTCGAGGAATCGGCCTCGCCGGTGCTGGTGGCCGTGGTGCGCGAGACGCCGGGTTGCGTGGAAGAGATCGAGCGCGGCTTCATCGTGCCGAACGACTGGCGCGAACGCGCGGCGGCCCGCCGTGCCGCCGATGCGGCGCGAAATATTGTTTGGTAAATATTAATTATTTGCAAATATTATTTGCAAAGGCATGCACGTCGTAGGATGGGCACGCCGTGCCCCGCGTTACGCACGCATCTTGTATTGTTGGTCGCGCTGCAGCGCTACGCGGCGTCAACAGAACCGCTCGCGGCAGAGTGACACGTTATCGAGCGATGATTCCGAACACGTAGCCGGGTGAGGCGCACGAAACGCGTGGGCACGGCGTGCCCACCCTACGATTGCGTCGCTTAATGCTTGTGCTCGCCAATCAGCGCCAGCGAATCATGCTGCGCCTGGTTGCGCTGGTGCCGCCTGAGGATGAGCCAGGTGATGCCCGCGATCGACAGCCCGAAGATCACGATGATCACGTTCAGGTCGAGGTTCAGGGTGATCATGATGGCGTACATCGCCAGCATGGTCAGGATCGACAGGTTCTCGTTGAAGTTCTGCACGGCGATGGAGTGGCCGGCGCTCATCAGCACGTGGCCGCGGTGCTGCAGCAGGGCGTTCATCGGGACCACGAAGTAGCCCGACAGGAAGCCGATCAGGGCCAGCAGCGGGTAGGCGACGGCGACGTCGTAGACGAACACCATCACGGTGACGACCAGGCCCATGATGATGCCCATCGGGATCACGGTCAGCGATTTCTTCAGCGGCACGATCTTCGCCGCCAGCGCCGCGCCGACCGCGACGCCGATCGCGACCACGCCGATCAAATTGGTGGCCTTGTCGAGCGGCATGTCCAGCGAGCGCTCGGCCCACTTCAGCACGATGAACTGCAAGGTCGCGCCCGCGCCCCAGAACAGGGTGGTGATGGCCAGCGAGATCTGGCCCAGCTTGTCCTTCCACAGCGTGGCCGAGCAGTTGGCGAAATCGGCGATCAGCTTCATCGGATTGCGCTCCTGGTGCTCGTATCGGGCGCCGGTGTCGGGAATGCGCAGGTTGAACAGCGCGGCAAGAATATAGATGCCGACCACGACCGCCATCGCGGCCTCGCTGGTGGTGTCGATGCCGGGGAGCTGGAGCCCGACCAGGAAGGCGGAGCCGGCCTGGCTCACCAGCGCGCCGCCCAGCACGGTGCCGAAGATGATCGACATCACCGTCAGGCCCTCGATCCAGCCGTTGGCGGCGACGAGTTTTTCCGGCGGCAGCAGTTCGGTCAGGATGCCGTACTTGGCCGGCGAATACACGGCTGCGCCGAAGCCGACCACGGCGTAGGCGAGCAGGGGATGCACCTCCATGAACATCAGGGCGCAACCGAAGATCTTGATCAGGTTCGCGATGAACATCACGCGGCCCTTGAGCATGGCGTCGGCGAAGGCGCCCACGAAAGCGGCCAGCAAGACGTAGAACAGGACGAACGACAGCTTCAGCAGCGGAGTCAGCGAAGCCGGGGCATTCATCGTCACCAATATGTCAATGGCTACGAACAGCAGCGCATTGTCTGCCAGCGACGAGAAGAACTGCGCCGCCATAATGGTGTAAAAACCACGGTTCATCGAGAGTATCTGAAAACAAGTGTGGGTTGCTTTATACCATGAAAGGTCGGCTCGCCAAAGAAAACAGCCGGGCAGGACCCCGTCCGGTCCGGTAAAATAGAACCCTTCACCTAATTCACGATTCGCCCGTTTTTCGGTCTTTTTTCGTCATTTTTTACTGTCCGCCTGCCATGCCACGCCCGCTTTGCGCCACCATCCACCTCGATTCGATGCAGCATAACCTGGCGCGCGCCCGCGCCTGCGCCCCCCAGTCCAGGCTGTGGGCGGTGGTCAAGGCGAACGCCTACGGCCATGGGCTCGAGCGCGGCATGAAGGGCTTCGCCCAGGCCGACGGCCTGGCCCTGATCGAGACCGAGAACGCCCTGCGCCTGCGGGAACTCGGCTGGATCAAGCCGATCCTGCTGTTGGAGGGGATCTTCGACGCGCTTGATGTGCCGCTGCTGGCCGAGCACAACATCAACAGCACGGTCCACTGCCTCGAGCAGATCAAGCTGCTCGAGTACACCCAGCTGTACCGCCCGATCGACGTGCACCTGAAGATGAACACCGGCATGAACCGCCTCGGCTTCAAGCCTGAAGAATACGCCGCCGCGTACAAACGCCTGCGCGCGATTCCGGGCGTGCGCAACATCACCCACATGACCCACTTCGCCAACGCCGACGAACTCGAGCACCCGCGCCTGACCATCGCCGAGCAGGTGCGCCGTTTCCGCAGCGGTGTCGAGGGCCTGGAGGGCGAGCGCAGCCTGTCGAACTCGGCCGGCGTGCTGCACAACGAAGCGCTGGCCAGCGAACTGCAGAACGACTGGGTCCGCCCGGGCATCATGCTCTACGGCGGCACCCCGGGCGGCGGGCGCACGGCGCACGACTTCGGCCTGCGCCCGACCATGACCCTGTCTTCGGAAATCATCGCGATCCAGGACCTGGTCGCCGGCGACACGGTCGGCTACGGCAGCCGTTTCGAGGCGAGCGGGCCGATGCAGGTCGGCGTGGTGGCCTGCGGCTATGCCGACGGCTACCCGCGCCACGCGCCGCACGGCACCCCGGTGATCGTCGACGGCATCCGAACCAGCGTGGTCGGCCGGGTGTCCATGGACATGATGACGGTGGACCTGACGCCGATCGCCAACGCGCGCGTCGGCAGCAAGGTCACGCTCTGGGGCGACGGCCTGCCGATCGACGAGGTGGCGAGCGCTGCCGGCACCATCGGCTATGAATTGATGTGCGCGCTCGCGCCGCGCGTGCGCGTGAGCGAAGGACGGATGGGAACCAATGGCTAAGGCAAAAACCCAGTACGTGTGCAGCGAGTGCGGCAGCGTATCGAGCCGCTGGATGGGCCAGTGCCCCGACTGCAAGGCCTGGAACACCATGGTCGAGACGGTGGCGGAAAGCGCCGGCGTGAACCGCATGTCGCAGACCACCCACCACAAGGCGCTGGCGCAGACCGCGCCGGTGCTGTCGCTGGCCGACATCGAGGCGATCGACGTGCCGCGCTTCGGCACCGGCATCGAGGAATTCGACCGCGTGCTGGGCGGCGGCCTGGTCGCCGGCGGCGTGGTGCTGATCGGCGGCGACCCCGGCATCGGCAAGTCGACCCTGCTGCTGCAGGCCCTGGCCAACCTGGCCTCGGTGCGCAGCACCTTATATGTGAGCGGCGAGGAATCCGGCGCCCAGATCGCGCTGCGCGCCAAGCGCCTGGCGGTCGACGCCAAGGACCTCAAATTGCAGGCCGAGATCCAGCTCGAGAAGATCCTCGGCACGCTGGCCGACCTGAAGCCGGAAGTGGCGGTGATCGACTCGATCCAGACCCTGTATTCCGACGCGCTGACGGCGGCCCCGGGTTCGGTGTCGCAGGTGCGCGAATGCGCGGCGCAACTGACGCGCGTGGCGAAGCAGACCGGGGTGACCATCATCCTGGTCGGCCACGTCACGAAAGAGGGCGCGCTGGCCGGTCCGCGCGTGCTCGAGCACATCGTCGACACCGTCCTGTATTTCGAGGGCGATACGCAATCGAGCTTCCGCCTGGTGCGCGCCATCAAGAACCGCTTCGGCGCCGTCAACGAGCTGGGCGTGTTCGCCATGACGGAAAAGGGCTTGAAAGGGGTGTCGAACCCCTCGGCGCTGTTCCTGTCCCAGCACGACAGCCAGGTGCCGGGCTCCTGCGTGATGGTGACGCAGGAGGGCACGCGGCCGCTGCTGGTCGAGATCCAGGCCCTGGTCGACGCCAGCCACCTGCCGAACGCGCGCCGGCTCTCGGTCGGCCTGGAGCAGAATCGCCTGGCGATGCTGCTGGCCGTGCTGCACCGGCACGCCGGCATCGCCGCTTTCGACCAGGACGTGTTCATCAATGCGGTCGGCGGGGTCAAGATCGCCGAGCCGGCGGCCGACCTCGCGGTGCTGCTGGCGATTAACTCGTCGATGCGCAACAAGCCGCTGCCGCGCGGCCTGGTCGTGTTCGGCGAAGTCGGCCTGGCCGGCGAAATCCGCCCGGCCCCGCGCGGCCAGGAGCGCCTGAAGGAAGCAGCCAAGCTGGGCTTCTCGACGGCGATCATCCCGAAAGCAAACGTGCCCAAGCAGAAAATCGAGGGCATGAACATCATTTCGGTCGAGCGTATCGACCAAGCCTTCAGCAAGCTGCGCGAACTCGATTGAGTGCGCGCTTGGCCAGCATGAAACCGGGCCCGCTCAGCGGGCCCGTGCGTTTTTACCTATAATGAGGCCCGTTTCAAAGTTTCATCTGGTAAATCGTGCAGACAGATAACAGGCAGTCCCCACGCAAGGTATTCAAGACCCGGGCCATGCTGGCCGTCGAAGGCGCGGCGCCGGTACTGGGCCGCACCACCGACATCGGCGCCAACGGCGTCAGCGTGAGCGTGCCGCATCCGGTCGGCGTCGGCCAGTCGGCCCAGTTACGCTTCGACCTGCTGGTCGACGGCAACGTTGTCCCGGTGAACACGCGCGCCAAGGCCCAGTACTGCATTCTCAGCGGCGGCGATTTCAAGGTCGGCTTCCAGTTCCTCAACCTGGAGCTGGCCGCGATGACCGCGCTCTCGCGCTTCCTGCGCTGAGGACAAGGGACAACAAAGCGAAAGCGGCGAGCGCCCATCGGGCCTCGCCGCTTTTTCATTGCTTGCGCTGGCCCGTTAAAGGGGCCGTTCGCTATTCGTGATAGCGGTCGTGCAGGGCTTCCGAACTGCCTCCGATTTCCTGGAAGATCTCGTAGGCAATCAGGCCAACCATGCCACTCAGGACTGCAAAAACAAACATATTCCACATACAATTCAAACGCTCTTCAGCATCCCCTCCGTGTCAAGATGACACTTTGAGCATAGCAGCCGGCAGTGTATTTACAAGAGTGGCGGCGTCCTATTTTTGCGGCCGGCTTCGCCCGGCCGTGGGAGCGGCACGCGCCAGGCCAGGACGGCCGCAAACGCGGGCCACAATATGGGCTACCGAGTGGGCTACTGAGTGGGCTACTGAGCGGAGTCATCCATCATGATCCTTCCATGCACTTCCCTTGACCAGGACGGCTGGCTGCCGCTGCGCCGGGCGCTCTGGCCCGACTGCCCGGCGGACGAACACCTGGCCGAGATGCGGTCCTTCCTGCTCGACCCTGGAAAATACGCGCAATTCGTCGCCTACGACGCGGATGGCCGCGCCGCCGGTTTTGCCGAGGCGGCGCTGCGCACCGACTACGTCAACGGCACCGACAGTTCGCCGGTCGCCTTCCTCGAGGGCATCTACGTCGTGCCGGGGCAGCGCCGCAAGGGCTGGGGCAGGGCGCTGGTCGAGGCCGTGACCGCCTGGGCCAGGGCCAGCGGCTGCCGCGAGCTGGCGTCGGACGCACTGCTCGACAACGAGGCCAGCCACCGCATGCACCGCGCCCTGGGCTTCGAGGAGACCGAGCGCGTCGTGTTCTTCCGGCGCGCGCTGCCGGAAACATAGGTGTCATCAATTGTGTGACGGCCATCCGCGCTTCGCGGCACTATGACGCCGGCATCCGCGTCACGGGCGTGCACGTGGCCGTCATACGGCCGTTACCGGGGCCTTGCAGGGCCGGGACAGTGCTGAAACATACGTGTGACACGCCCAGCCGCCATGTCATCGATTCGATGACATGGGCAAGCGTCCCGATAGGCGGCATGGCGATGTCATCAACTTGTCATATTCGGTCAGTAGACTTCGCGCTAATTGAACCGGGGAACCCCGGGGCGCAGTCCGCGCCACTTTCTGAAAGGATATCGATATGCGTATGAAGCACCTGCTCCTCTCCGTCGCGGTGGCCGCCGCCACCCTGGCGGCGGGCGCCGCCCAGGCGGTCAACATCACCGGCGCCGGCGCGACCTTCCCCTATCCGATCTACGCGAAGTGGGCGGAAATGTACAAGGCGGCCAGCGGCAACGGCCTGAACTACCAGTCGGTGGGCTCGGGCGCCGGCATCAAGCAGATCAAGGCCAAGACCGTCGACTTCGGCGCATCCGACATGCCGCTGCCGGCCAAGGAGCTGGAGGCCGCGGGCCTGTTCCAGTTCCCGGCCATCATGGGCGGCGTGGTGCCGGTCGTGAACATCCCGGGCGTGACCCCGGGCCAGGTCAAGCTGACCGGCCCCGTGCTGGCCGATATCTTCCTGGGCAAGATCACCAAGTGGAACGCGCAGCCGATCGCCGCCCTGAACCCGGGCGTCAAGCTGCCGGCCGATAACATCACCGTGGTGCGCCGCGCCGACAGCTCGGGCACTTCCTTCCTGTTCACCGACTACCTGTCGAAGGTCAGCCCGGACTGGAAGCTGAAGATCGGCGCCGGCACCTCGGTCAAGTGGCCGACCGGCGTGGGCGGCAAGGGCAACGAGGGCGTGGCCGCCAACGTGCAGCGCATCAAGGGCGCGATCGGCTACGTCGAGTGGGCCTACGCCAAGAAGAACCGCATGGCGCACACCCAGCTGCAGAACCGCGAAGGCGCCTTCCTGCAGCCGGACGATGCCGCCTTCAAGGCCGCCGCCGCCAGCGCCGACTGGGCCAAGGCCCCGGGCTTCGGCGTGGTGCTGACCGACCAGCCGGGCAAGGCCAGCTGGCCGATCACCGGCGCCTCGTACATCATCATGTACAAGGCCCAGGCGGATGCCGCCAAGGGCAAGGAAGTGCTGAAGTTCTTCGACTGGGCCTACAAGAACGGCGACGCGGCCGCAGCCGACCTGGACTACGTGCCGATGCCCGACGCCGTCACCAAGCTGGTGCAGGACGCCTGGCGCGCGAACGTGAAGGATGCCGCCGGCAAGGCGGTCTGGTAATCACGCGGTCATCAAGCACCAAGCCCAAGCCGCCGGGCCAGCCCGGCGGCGATAACCGCGGCACACACAAGAACATCACATGAGCGCACATCCTTCCGTCGCAATCGAGGACGAGGCCCGCCTGGCCGCGGCCGACCAAGAACATGCCGCCCTGCGCAAGACCATGCGCAACCAGCGCATCCAGGACTTCCTGTTCCACAAAATTACCCTGCTGTTCGCCGCCAGCGTGCTGCTGGCCCTGCTCGGCATCATCGTCTCGCTGGCGATCGGCGCGGCGCCCGCCTTCAAGGAATTCGGCGCCGCCTTCATCACCACCGTCGAGTGGGACCCGATCGAGGACCGCTACGGCGCCCTGATCGCCATCTGGGGCACGATCGCCACCTCGCTGATCGCGCTGCTGATCGCCTTCCCGATCAGCTTCGGCATCGCCCTGTTCCTCACCGAGATCTGCCCCGCCTGGCTGCGCCGCCCGATGGGCACCGCCGTCGAGCTGCTGGCCGGCGTGCCCTCGATCATCTACGGCATGTGGGGCCTGTTCGTGTTCGCGCCCCTGTTCGCCGACTACGTGCAGCCGCTGCTGCAGAACACCCTCGGCCAGCTGCCGGTCGTCGGCCAGCTGTTCCAGGGCCCGATGATGGGCATGGGCATCCTGACCGCCGGCCTGATCCTGGCCGTGATGATCATTCCCTTCATTTCCTCGGTGATGCGCGACGTGTTCGAGATCGTCCCCGCCGTGCTGAAGGAATCGGCCTATGGCCTGGGCTGCACCAAGTGGGAAGTGGTGCGCAAGGTCGTGCTGCCCTACACCCGCAACGGCGTGGTCGGCGGCGTGATGCTGGGCCTGGGCCGGGCGCTGGGCGAGACCATGGCCGTCACTTTTGTCATCGGCAATGCGCACGAGCTCTCGACCTCGCTCTTCATGCCGGGTAACTCGATCTCGTCGACCCTGGCCAACGAATTCGCCGAAGCGACGCCGGGCCTGCACGTGTCCTCGCTGTTCGCCCTCGGCCTGATCCTGTTCGCGATCACCTTCATCGTGCTCGCCGCTGCAAAACTGATGTTGGTGGGGATGTCCCGCAAGGAAGGTGTGAAATGATCGGCATCGTGAAAAACCCCGTGTACCGCCGGCGCCTGCTGGCGCACCGCATCGGCATCGCATTGTCGGTGCTGGCGATGGCGATCGGCCTGGCCTTCCTGGCCTGGATCCTGGCCACGCTACTGATCCAGGGCTTCGGCGCGCTCTCCGGCCCGATGTTCAGCCTCGACACCCCGGCCCCGGGCAGCGAAGGCGGCCTGCGCAACGCCATCGTCGGCAGCCTGATGATGGTCGGCCTGTCGACCCTGGTCAGCACGCCGGTCGGCATCCTGGCCGGCATCTACCTGGCCGAGTACGGCGAGACCAACCGCTTCGGCCAGATCACGCGCTTCGTGACCGACATCATGCTGTCGGCGCCCTCGATCGTGATCGGCCTGTTCGTCTACGCCCTGTACGTGGCCAACGTGAAGCACTTCTCGGGCTATGCCGGCTCGATCGCGCTGGCCTTGATCGCGATTCCCGTGGTGGTGCGCACCACCGACAACATGCTGCGCCTGGTTCCGAACAGCCTGCTGGAAGCGGCCTTCGCCCTCGGCGCGCCGCGCTGGAAGGTGGCGATGCTGGTGCGCCTGCGCGCCGTCAAGGCCGGCGTGATCACCGGCGTGCTGCTGGCCCTGGCCCGCATCTCGGGCGAGACCGCGCCGCTGCTGTTCACCGCGCTGAACAACCAGTTCTTCAGCACCGACATGGACGCGCCGCTGGCCAACCTGCCGGTCGTGATCTACACCTACGCGATGAGCCCCTACGACGACTGGCGCTCGCTGGCCTGGGGTGGCGCGCTGCTGGTGACCTTCACCGTGCTGTTCCTGAACATCCTGTCGCGTACCTTGTTTTCGCAGAAGACCCCGCGTTAATTTATCCTGATAACCATGACCCAAGCTATGGCAACCCCGACCCCGACGCCGTCGGCCAAGACCAAGACCATCGAGATCTCGAAGCTGGATTTCTTCTACGGCAAGAGCCAGAGCCTGAAGAACGTCTCGCTCGACATCCACGAGAAGCAGGTGACCGCTTTCATCGGCCCTTCCGGCTGCGGCAAGTCGACCCTGCTGCGCACCCTGAACCGCATGTACGACCTGTATCCGGGGCAGCGCGCCGAAGGGGCGATCATGTACCGCGGCCGCAACATCCTGGAACCGGGCGTGGACGTGAACATGCTGCGCGCCAAGATCGGCATGGTGTTCCAGAAGCCGACCCCGTTCCCGATGTCGATCTACGACAATATCGCCTTCGGCGTGCGCCTCTACGAGAACCTGTCGAAAGGCGAGATGGACGAGCGCGTCGAGTGGGCGCTGAAGAAGGCGGCGCTGTGGGAAGAAGTGAAGGACAAGCTGGCCAAGAGCGGCCTGTCGCTCTCGGGCGGCCAGCAGCAGCGCCTGTGCATCGCGCGCGGCGTGGCGGTGAAGCCGGACGTGCTGCTGCTGGACGAGCCGACCTCCGCGCTCGACCCGATCTCGACCGCGAAGATCGAGGAACTGATCAGCGAGCTGAAGCAGGACTACACGATCACGATCGTGACCCACAACATGCAGCAGGCGGCGCGCTGCTCCGATTACACTGCATACATGTACCTGGGTGAACTGGTGGAATTCGGCGAGACCGACCAGCTGTTCATGAACCCCAGCAAGAAAGAGACGCAAGACTACATTACGGGTCGTTTCGGTTAATCGACGGTCCGGACAATAACGCATACCAGGGAGAGCAGTAATGATTGGCGAGCATTCTTCAAAGCAGTATGACCAGGAACTGGAATCGATCCGCTCCAAGGTCCTGCTGATGGGCGGCATGGTGGAAACCCAGTTCGAGGAGGCGCTGAACTGCTTCCGCGTCGACGACGCGGCCAAGGCCGACAAGGTCATGGCCGACGACCACGCGGTCAACCAGCTCGAAGTGCAGCTCGACGACGCCTGCAGCCACCTGATCGTGCGCCGCCAGCCGACCGCCAACGACCTGCGCACCGTGATGGCGACCATCAAGGTCATCACCGACCTGGAGCGCATCGGCGACGAGTCCTCGAAGATCGCGCGCACCGCCAAGAACCTGCACGCGCGCGGCAACGCCGGCTTCGCCCACTTCGACATGATCCGCAGCATCGGCAAGGCCACCTCCGACCTGCTGCACGACGCCCTCGACGCCTTCGCCCGCCTCGACGGCAAGCAGGCGATGCAGATCATCGCGGCCGACGAGATCGTCGACCACGAATTCCGCACCATTCTGCGCAACCTGATCACCTTCATGATGGAAGACCCGCGCACGATCTCCTCCGCGCTCGACACGCTGTGGGTGGCGAAGGCCATCGAGCGCATCGGCGACCACGCCAAGAACATCGCCGAGTACGTGATCTACGTGGTCGAGGGCCGCGACATCCGTCACAGCAAACCCGCGAACCACGAGGGCTGACCGGATGAGCAATACGACCGTACTGGTGGTGGAGGACGAGCCGGCGATCGTCGAGCTGGTCAGCTACTCGCTGCGCGAGGCAGGCTGGACGATCAAGTCGGTCGGCACCACGGCCGCGGCCTGGGACAGCATCGCCCACGGCAAGCCGGACCTGCTGCTGCTCGACTGGATGCTGCCCG
>DNCF01000485.1:11727-11912 GCA_003484545.1 Massilia sp.
GACTGGATGCTGCCCGACCAGAGCGGCCTGCGCCTGCTGGCGCGGCTGCGCGGCGACCGCGACTTCCAGGACATCCCGGTCATCATGCTGACCGCGAAGAGCATGGAAGAGGACAAGCTGGCCGGCCTGAACACGGGCGCCGACGATTACGTCACCAAGCCGTTCTCGCCGCGCGAGCTGCTGGC
>DNCF01000483.1 GCA_003484545.1 Massilia sp.
GCCAGCGCGCGGTCGAGGTCGGTGCGCCAGATGTTGCGGCCATCGACGATGCCGGCCGAGAGCACTTTGTTATCGGGCAGCCAGTCGGCCACCGCCTGCAGCTCGTGGGCGGCGCGCACGCCGTCCACGTGCAGGCCGGCCACCGGCAGCTTGCAGGCCATGCTCAGCTGGCCTTCGAGCGGCGAAAAATAGGTGGCCAGCAGCAGCGGGACCTGGCTTGTCGCCAGCTGGTGGTAGGCGCGCTCGAAGGCGAGCAGCCACGCGCCCGGCAGGTCCAGGCCGAGGATGGGTTCGTCCAGCTGGACCCAGGCCACGCCCGCGCCCTTGAGCTGGTCCAGCAGCTGCACGTACGCCGGCAGCAGGGTGTCGAGCAGGTCGAGCTTGTCGAGGCCCCCATCCTTCGCCTTGCCCAGCCAGAGGAAGGTGAGGGGGCCGAGCAGCGCCACCTTGACCTGGTGGCCCAGCGCCTGCGCCTCGGCGACCTCGCCCAGCAGGCGTTCGGAAGCCAGCGAGAACCGGGTGGCGCGGTCGAACTCGGGGACCAGGTAGTGGTAGTTGGTGTCGAACCACTTGGTCATTTCCAGCGCCGGCTTGCCGCCCGCGTGGCCGCCGCAGCAAGCTGCCTCGTCATGCGCGCCGGCGTATGCGCCGGTGTGTTCGCGGGCGACGCCGCGCGCCAGCGTGAAGTAGCGCGCCAGCGCCGATTCGTTCCCGTCGAAGCCGAAGCGCGCGGGCTCGCAGCCGAACAGCTGGATGTGGTTGGCGACGTGGTCGTAGAAGGCGAAATCGCCGACGGTGACGAAGTCCAGCCCGGCCTGCGCCTGCTGCTGCCAGTGGCGCGCGCGCAGGGCGGCGCCGACCGCTTCCAGTTGCGCTTCGCTCGTCTCGCCGCGCCAGTGACCCTCGAGGGCGAACTTCAGTTCGCGTTGCAGGCCGATGCGCGGATAGCCAAGAGTATGAATTCTGATCATGATAATTTGAATTTGTATGAACAATGCTAAGGATTGTGGCGAGAACTCGTGCATAATTCAAACGAATAAATTTTGAGAAAACGTGAAAAAAATTCATGGCGACTTCCATCCTTGAACTGCGCCACCTGCGCACCCTGCTGGCCCTGAAGGAGGCCGGCACCATTTCGCGCGCGGCGCAACTGCTGAACGTGACGCAGTCGGCGCTGTCGCACCAGGTGCTGGCGCTGGAGCGGCAATACGAGACCGGCCTGTTCGAACGCAAGTCGGCGCCGGTCGCCTTCACCGCGGCGGGGCAGCGCCTGCTGGCGCTGGCCGAGCAGGTGCTGCCCCTCGTCGGCGCGGCCGAGCGCGACCTGGCGCGCCTGGTCAGCAACGCCACCGGCAAGCTGCGCATCGCGGTCGAATGCCATACCTGTTTCGACTGGCTGATGCCCTCGATGGACGCGCTGCGCGCGCGCTGGCCGGAGGTCGAGCAGGACATCGTGTCCGGCTTCCAGGCCGATCCGATCGGCCTCCTGCACCAGGACCGCGCCGAGGTGGCGATCGTGTCGGAGCTGGACGAGAGCGAAACCGAGGTCGACTTCCACCCGTTGTTCGAATTCGAGATGGTCGCGATCCTGCCGTTGAACCATCCTTATCTCACCAAGCCGCACCTGACGGCCCAGGATTTCGCGACCCAGGCATTGATTACCTACCCGGTGCCGGACGACATGCTCGACCTGGTGCGCCAGGTGCTGAAACCCGCCGGGGTCGAGCCGCCGCGGCGCACGACCGAGCTGACGGTGGGCATGCTGCAGCTGGTAGCCAGCGGACGAGGGCTGGCCGCGCTGCCGCTGTGGGCGGTCAACGGCTACCTGGAGCGGGGCTATGTGGCGCGCCAGCGCATCGGGCCGGATGGCTTGACCGGGCGGTTGTATGCGGTGACGCCGAAGCGGCTGGCGGGCAATGCCTGCCTGGTGGACTTCGTGCAGGTGATGCGCGAGACCTCGCTGTTGTCCTTGCCGGGGATTAGCCTGCTGTAGATGCCGGCTTCGTGACGCGGCGCGTGGGTGCGCGCCTGGCTTGAACGCGTGGGCGGCGCCGGCGTAGCGGGTACGCAGCCGTTTCCGGTGGCGCCGCCCACCCGATGCCGGGAGGCCGCGGGCTTCCCGGCCCGCGCTTCGTGCTCAGGGAGCGGGTGGGCGGCAGGCGTTGGCGTAGGCCTGCTCGTAGGGTTTGTCGAAGCAGTTGACGAAGCCGTCGACGACGTCGATGTTGGGCGGCCAGCGCATTTTCATCGTCTTGCCGTCTTCCATTGGCATCTCGACGATGCCGTTTTTCAGGGGCGGCAAGCCTTGGTCGGTAGGGAAGGGGACCGCAGCAAGTTCTTGCCGGGCCTTGTCGAGGGCCGGGCGATCCCTGCGCAGGAAGGCGATACTCGCGTCCACGTACGCGTTCCATCCTCCCGCATCGGCTTGTGCTGGACTGCGCGACTTTTTCATCAAATCGATGGCCGCCCCGGTCTGGCCGGCAAAGGCGCGCACTTGCGCCTCATGCCAGTACAGGAGGCCGGCGTCGTTGCCATGCGCCTGGCGATAATCGCGTATCAAATCCGCGGCGACCAGTTTGCAGCCCGGTTTCTCGGCAAGGGTGCGCCAGCCACCGTCGAGGTCCTGGTCGAATCGGTTCTCGTCGAGCGCCAGCAGGCGGGCGCGGTCGTGCTCGCAGCCGGCGGGGACAGCGGTTTGCGGAGGGGCCGCCTGGCTAGCGGAAGCGAGGAGCGTGCAGCTCAGGATGAGAACAAGGCGATGGGGCATGGCAGTCCGGTGACAAGAATGGCTCTACACGATAGCAAACAATGTCAAAAAGAAATGCGTACATTGTCACGATGGCGGGGCAGGATGGTTCGGCTTTTGTTCAATCCGGAGCGACGCGGGTAGCCAGTCCGCCGACAAGAACGGCATCGCCCTCCAGCGCGGTACGGATCAGGCAGTTGCGCCCGGTGGCGCGGCCCTGGCGCAGCGTCAGGTCGTGGCCGAGCGCCAGGGTGAGCGCGCCGGCCGCGACGCCGGTGGCGCTGTCTTCCAGGCCTGGCTCCAGGTGGTTGAAGTTGCGTCCCTCGACTTCGCCCTCGCCGCTGTTCTTGTCCGTCCTGCACCAGACATAGCAGCCGTTCACGCCCACTTCCTTGCCCCAGACGTGGATCAGGGCCAGGTCCGGCGCCAGGCCGTACAGCGTGTCCACGTCGGCCACTTCCAGCAGCAGCTTGGGGCTGCCGACCGAGGCCAGGCGCGGGGCGCTGGCCAGGGCCAGGTCGGGCGCGGCCAACAGGCGCTCGGGCAGGAGAGCGTCGATGGACACGCGCGGCGCTTCCTGGCGCGCCAGACGCACGAACACGTTGTCGCCATCGCGCGAGAGCAGCAGCGGCTGTCCATGCATCGCCGTCTTCACCTTCAGAGCGTGTGAAAAAATCCTCCATGGCTGCGTTGCATCGTCTCGCCGTACGTTCGTACTGTCTTCGACGACGCGCCTTGCCCTGGAGTTTTTTTCACACGCTCTTAGGGGGTGATGAGCCCCATGACGCTCGAACAGCAGCTGGGCCGCCGCCAGCGTGGCGTGCAGGCACAGGGGGCTGCGCATGTGCGGATAGACGAAGTCCAGCACCGCGGCTGTATCGATCCCGTCGCCCGGATCGAGGAAGACGCAGGTGAGATTGCGCTCGCGCGCCAGCGCCCGGCGCCACCCCGGGTTGCCGTTGCCGCCCACGACGACGAGCGCCGGATTGCCTTCGCCGGGCTGCTCGCCGAAACACACGAACTCATGAACTTGCATTGCTGGTCCTTGCCAAAGTGATCTCGTCAGTGGTACTGTGTTTTTATACAGTACTTTTGTGCGGTTTGCACGTTTTAATTTTTCTCAACTCATCTGCCAGCCGATCGACCGATGCCTTCGCCGTCCGACCCATCGATGCAGTGCCTGCCCGACTATGCCGAGCTGTTCTGCCTCTCGAATTTCTCCTTCCTCCAAGGCGCGTCGCACGCCGAGGAGCTGGTCGAACGGGCGGTGCGGCTGGGGTATGCGGCGCTGGCGCTGACCGACGAGTGCTCGCTGGCCGGCGTGGTGCGCGCCCATGCCGAGGCGAAGAAGGCGGCGCTGCCCTTCGTCGTCGGCGCCCACTTTCACCTGAAGCAGCCCGACGGTAGTCCGGCCCTGTCGCTGATCCTGCTGGCGCAAAACCGCAATGGTTACGGCAATCTGTCCGAGTTCATCACCCTGGGCCGCACGCGCAGCGAGAAGGGCAGCTACTTCCTGACGCCCGACGATATCAGCAATCCGCAAGGCGAGCTGGCGCACCTGAAGGGCATGCCCGACTGCCTGGCGATCCTGCTGCCCGCCTATCCCGGCCACGACCGGGCCGGCGTCGACCGCCTGCACGAGCAGGCCGCCTGGATGGCCGCGCACTTCCCGAACCGCGCCTGGCTCGGCCTGACCCTGCTGCACCGCGCCTTCGACGAGGCGCACCGCCTGACGGTGGAAGAGGTGGGCTGGCAGCATGGCCTGCCGATCGTCGCGCTCGGCCACGTGGTCATGCACGTGCGTTCGAGGAAGCCCCTGCAGGACACGCTGACCGCCACCCGCCTGGGCAGACCCGTGGCCGAATGCGGCTACGGCCTGGCGCAGAACGCCGAGCAGCACCTGCGCGCGCGCCTGCGGCTGGCGAACATCTATTCGAAGGAAGCGCTGAACGAGACGCTGCGTATCGCTTCCGCCTGCACCTTCTCGCTCGACGAGCTGCGCTACGAATACCCGAACGAGGTGGTCCCGCCGGGCCAGACCGCGAGCAGCTTCCTGCGCGCCGAAACCTACATCGGCGCGCACCGGCGCTTCCGCGAAGGCATCCCGGCCAGGGTGCAGGCCCAGATCGAGCACGAGCTGGCGCTCATCGCCGAGATGCAATACGAGCACTACTTCCTGACCGTCTACGACATCGTGCGCTTCGCCCGTTCGCAGGACATCCTGTGCCAGGGCCGCGGTTCGGCCGCCAACTCGGCGGTCTGCTACTGCCTGGGCATCACCGAGGTCGACCCGGCGCGGGCGAACCTGCTGTTCGAGCGCTTCATCTCGAAGGAGCGCAACGAGCCGCCGGACATCGACGTCGACTTCGAGCACCAGCGCCGCGAGGAGGTCATCCAGTACATCTACGCCAAGTACGGCCGCACCCGCGCCGCGCTGGCCGCGGTGGTGATCAGCTACCGCCCCAAAAGCGCCCTGCGCGACAGCGGCCGTGCGCTCGGCATCGACCTGGCCATCATCGAGAAGGTCTGCAAGAACCACCACTGGTTCGACAGCAAGGCCGACCTCCTGAACCGTCTCGCCGAAAGCGGCCTCGATCCGGAGGCGCCGCTGTCGCGCCAGTGGGCCACCCTGGCGCAGCAGCTGCTGAACTTCCCGCGCCACCTGTCGCAGCACCCGGGCGGCTTCGTCATCGCGCAGGGTAAGCTTTCACGCCTGGTGCCGATCGAGAACGCGGCCATGCTCGACCGCAGCGTGATCCAGTGGGACAAGAACGACCTCGAGGAACTGGGCCTGATGAAGGTCGACGTGCTGGCGCTGGGCATGCTGTCGATGCTGCGCCGCGCGCTGGCGCTGGTCAGCCTGCGCCACGACATGCCCTTCGAGATGCAGGACATCCCGCCCGACGACCAGGCCACCTACGACATGATCTGCGCCGCCGACACCGTGGGCGTGTTCCAGATCGAGTCGCGCGCCCAGATGAGCATGCTGCCGCGGATGAAGCCGCGCGTGTTCTACGACCTCGTGATCGAAGTGGCGGTGGTGCGGCCCGGCCCGATCCAGGGCGGCATGGTCCACCCCTACCTGCGCCGGCGCCAGGGCCTCGAACCCGTCGTGTACCCGAGCGAGGAGATGAAGATCGCGCTCGAGCGCACGCTGGGCGTGCCGATCTTCCAGGAACAGGTGATGCAGGTGGCGATCCTCGGCGCCGGCTTCTCGCCGGGCGAGGCCGACCAGCTGCGGCGCGCGATGGCGGCCTGGAAGCGCAAGGGCGGGCTGGAGCAGTATTACGAGCGCATCGTGCGCGGCATGCTGGAGCGCGGCTACGACCTGGCCTTCGCCGAGCAGATCTTCAGCCAGATCCAGGGCTTCGGCGAATACGGCTTTCCCGAGTCGCACGCGGCCAGCTTCGCGCTGCTGGCCTACGCCAGTTCCTGGATCAAGTGCCACGAGCCGGCGGCCTTCCTGTGCGCGCTGCTCAACAGCCAGCCGATGGGTTTCTACAACCCCTCGCAACTGGTGCAGGACGCCCAGCGCCACGGCATCGAGGTGCGCCCGGTCGACGTCAACATCAGCGGCTGGGAGTCGACCCTCGAGGAACTGCACGACCGCACGCGCCAGCCGGCGGTGCGCCTGGGCCTGTCGCTGCAGCGCGGCATGCGTATCGAGGCCGCCATGCGCATCGAGGAAGCGCGCGCGATCCGGCCCTTCGAGAGCGTGGCCGACCTGGCGAGAAGGGCAGGGCTGGACCGCGCCGACCTGCAAGATCGGAAGA
>DNCF01000159.1 GCA_003484545.1 Massilia sp.
GTCCATCTGGCCGATGGCGGCGTTGACCTGCTCGATGCCGCCGGTCTGCTCCTGGCTGGCGTGGGTGATCTCGGCCATGATGTCGGTGACGCGGCGGATCGACTCGACCACCTGTTCCATGGTCTCGCCGGCCTGGTCGACCAGCTTGGCGCCAAGGTCGACCTTGTCCACCGAGTCGCCGATCAGGGTCTTGATTTCCTTGGCGGCGGCAGCCGAGCGCTGGGCCAGGGTACGCACTTCGGATGCCACGACCGCGAAGCCGCGGCCCTGTTCGCCGGCGCGCGCCGCCTCGACGGCCGCGTTCAGCGCCAGGATGTTGGTCTGGAAGGCGATGCCGTCGATGACGCCGATGATGTCGGCGATCTTCTTCGACGCATCGGTGATCGCTTCCATGGTCTGCACCACGCGGCCGACGGTCTCGCCGCCGCGGCCGGCCACCTGCGAAGCGGTTTGCGCCAGGGCGTTCGCCTCGCGCGCATGGTCGGCGTTCTGCCTGACGGTCGAGGTCAGTTCTTCCATCGAGGATGCGGTTTCCTCCAGCGAGCTGGCCTGCTGCTCGGTGCGCGCGGACAGCTCCAGGTTGCCGGCCGAGATCTGGTCGGCGGCGTCGGCGATGGTCGCGGTGCCCGCGCGCACCTGGCTGACGATGTCGACCAGGTTGGCGTTCATGTCCTTCAGGGCGCCCATCAGGGCGCCGGTCTCGTTGCTGCCGTGCGCCTCGATGCGGCTCGTCAGGTCGCCCTTGGCGACGGTCTGCGCCACGCTTACCGCTTCCTCGAGCGGCACCGAGATGCGGCGGCCGATCCACCAGGCGAAGCCGATGCCGACGACCAGCGCGATGGCGCCCAACACGACCTGCAGGCGCAGGCTGGTCTGGAACTCCGTGGTGATGCTTGCCGAATCGGCACTGACCTGCTGCTGCTGGTACCTGACGATGGCACGCAGGCTCTCGATGTACGACTGCACGCGCGGCACCATTTCGGTGTCGAGGAAGCGGCGCACACCCTCGGTGTCGCCGGCAGCCTTCTTGGCCAGCACGGACTTGCGCGCATCGCGGTAGGCATTGCGCTCCTTGTCGACCGCCGCGAACAGCGCCTGCGCGGCCGGGTCGTCTTCGATGCTCTTCACGATCTCCTTGTGCAGCACGTCCGAACGTTTCGAGGATTCGGCGATACCGTCGAGGAAGAACTTCTCGTCCGCCGGGTCGTTCAGCTTGATCGCAGCCAGCGTGCGCGCGGCATTGACTTCGATGATCGCCTGCCATTCGTTGAGCAGGTCGGCGCGACGCATGCTCACGTCGGTCATCCGGTTCGTCAGGGTATCGGCTTTCTTCATCTGGACCAGGCCGATCACGGCCAGGAGAAGCATCATGGCCAGGACCGTGGCGAATCCGGCAAGGAGGAGGGTGCGTATTCTGAGATTGTTCATGGAAAGGCTTATATGGGACGACACAAAAAGTCGGCAGGTCATTTTGTGTTGCTGAATGGAAAGGCACGGATTCTCGCAGGTTTCCCCTTACCTGTTGGCCCGTTTCATATTTCTTGAATGTAAATTCACAAAAACGTGGCTTGGTATCCACGTTTTTGTGACAGGGAGGCTGATGCGTCCGGTGCGATGCAGGCTTGAGAGGAGCAAGCCCGGGGGGCGGTTACTGCGGATCGGGGAGCATCGAGCCGGTCTGGCGGTAGCGCTCGTGCCAGGCAAAGGCCTTTTCCAGCACGTGCGGAGTCTGGCCGCCGCGCGCCTGGGCTTCGCGCACGTAGTCGCGCAGCATGTCCTGGTAGGGCGCCGGCACGCAGTTGGCGATGATGACGGTGGCGCGTTCGCGCGGCGCCAGGCCGCGCAGGTCGGCCAGACCCTGCTCGGTGACGATGATGTCGACGTCGTGCTCGGTGTGGTCGACGTGCGAGACCATCGGCACGATCGAGGACACCTTGCCGCCCTTCGCGGTCGACTTGGTGGCGAAGATCGACATGTAGGCGTTGCGCGCGAAGTCGCCCGAGCCGCCGATGCCGTTCATCATGTGGGTGCCGCTCACGTGGGTCGAATTCACGTTGCCGTAGATGTCGGCCTCGAGCGCGGTGTTGATCGCGATGATGCCGAGGCGCCGGATCACTTCCGGATGGTTCGACACTTCCTGCGGGCGCAGCACCAGGCGGTCGGCATAGCGTTCCAGCTCGGGGAAGACCTGGGCGGTCTTCGCCGGCGACAGCGTGATCGAGGAGCCCGAGGCGAAATCGAGCTTGCCGGCGTCGAACAGGTCGAAGGTCGAGTCCTGCAGCACCTCGGAGTACATGGTCAGGTGCTCGAAGGGGCTGTCGACGAAGCCGGCCATCACGGCGTTGGCGATGGTGCCGATGCCGGCCTGCAGCGGCAGCAGGCGCTTCGTCAGGCGGCCGGCCTCGATCTCCTTGCAGAAGAAGTTCACCAGGTGGCGCGCGATCGCCGCCGTCTCGGCGTCCGGCGGCAGGTTCGCCGAGGTGCTGTCGGGCTGGTCGGTGAAGACGATGGCGGCGATCTTCTCGGGCGGGATCTCGATCGCCGGCGTGCCGACGCGGTCCTCGGCATGCATCAGCGGGATCGGTTCGCGCATCGGGCGTTTCTTCGGGATCCAGATGTCGTGCATGCCCTCGAGCGCGCGCGGCTGCGCCAGGTTGATCTCGACGATTACCTTCTCGGCCAGGATCGCGAAACTGGCGCTGTTGCCCACCGAGGTGGTCGGCACGATGCCGCCCGACTCGGTGATGCGGACCGCCTCGATCACGGCCACGTCGACCGGGCCCAGGTGGCCCGAGCGCAGCACCTCGACGGTCTCGGACAGGTGCTGGTCGATGTACATCACTTCGCCGCGGTTGATCGCCGCGCGCAGCACCGGATCGACCTGGAACGGCGCGCGGCGCGCCAGCGCGTGCGCCTCGGTGAGCAGTTTGTCGGTGTCGTTGCCGAGCGAGGCGCCGGTCAGCAGGGTGATGCGCAGCGGTTCGCGGCGCGCCCGTTCGGCCAGCGCGGCCGGCACCAGCTTGACGTCGCCGGCGCGGGTGAAGCCGCTCATGCCGACGGTCATGCCGTCGCGGATGAAGGATGCCGCCTCTGCCGCGGTGGTGATGCGTTCGCGCAGCAGGGGACAGCCGATTCGGTCTTGGTATGCTTCGTTCATCATGGTTCGTCTTGCAGTGAGGCTGCTCGGTACTTACCGCAGCCAGTTGTTGACCGGCACCAGTGGTGGCGGCAGGTCCGGATCGCCCAGCGCGTCGCGCAGGTCGATTTCGATGGCGCGGCAGATGGCGTCGAGCGGCAGGTCGTTCGGCGACACGCCGAACGGCTCCTCGATCTCGTCGCCCAGCGCGTCCAGGCCGAAGAAGGTGTAGGCAACGATGGCCACCACCAGCGGCGTCAGGTAACCGAGGCTGTCGACCAGGCCGAAAGGCAGCAGGAAGCAGTACAGGTAAGAGGTCCGGTGCAGCAGCAGGGTGTACGAGAACGGGATCGGCGTGTTCTTGATGCGCTCGCAGGAAGCGCCGGTGGCGACCATGGCGGAGATGTTGGCGTCGATCGTGGCCGCACGCACGCTGTCGAGCATGCCGGTATTGCGGCACAGGGCCAGGTCCTTGCCCATTTCGAGCATCAGCGCGTGGGTCAGGTTGCGCCGGCCGCGCAGCGCTGCCCATTCGCCCGGCATCAGGTGGGGCGCGACGTCGGCCGCCGGATCGGTCTGGCGCAGCTGGTGGCGCAATGCGTGCGCGAAGGCGATCGCGCGCCGGATCATGCGATCGCGCACGGCCTCGTTGCCGGCAATGGGATCGATCAGGCTCAGGCACTCGCGTGCGAAGTTGCGGCCGCGCAGGACCAGCTCGCCCCACAGCTTGCGCCCTTCCCAGAAGCGGTCGTAGGCCGAGTTGTTGCGAAAGCCGAGGAAGATCGCCAGCGGCAGGCCCATCAGCGTAAACGGGGTGATCGTCAGGTGCACCTTGTAGTCGCCCAGTTCGCCATGGGTCCAGGAGATGACGACGGCGAGCAGGGTGGTGACGAGCAGGCTTTTCCAGATGCTGGAGAGGATCGAGCCGCGCATGGTCAGGAACAGGCGCAGGCCGTTGGGGCGTTCACGGACGATCATGCCGCCCCCTCAAGTGGTTCATGGGACAGGCTGCTGCTGCAATCGTTCATGCTCGGTACCGCATCGGGACGGAAATGTGAATGTGCCGGCCGCACGCGGGCACGCGGCGCGGGACCGCGACGTCCGGCGCCGGCTGGACGAAAAGACCACTGTAGCCGCTGAGCAGTGGAATTCCTAATTCACATTTCCAATTGCAGTTATTGATGGGGTGAATGTTTGTTGTGTCGTCAACACTGTGGGTGATATTGCAAGCCGCGGCCACGCGCGCCGGGTTCACTCCTGCCGGGTGTACAGCAGCCTGCGCGGATCGAAGCCCTGGCCGGAGAGGCGCGCCAGCAGGGCGTCGAGGGCGGGCTTCTCGACCGTGGGCGTGCGCGCCAGGATCCACAGGTAGTCGCGCCCCGGCTCGCTGACCGCGGCGAGCTGGTAGTCGCGGTCGATGTCGATCACCCAGTAGTCGGCCCAGACCGCCGGTATGAAGGACAGCAGGGCCGGCGCGAAGCGCACCTTCAGGCGTGGCGAGCCGTCCGGGCCGACCCGGCGCGCGACGGCCTCGGCCAGGTTGGTGCTGCCGTCCTCGAGGCGGCAGCGGTTCTCGACCTTCACGCGGCCGTCGGGCATGACGGAATACGTGGCGGTGGTGAAGCCGGCGCACTTGCGCTCGAAGCGGTTGGGATAGCGCGCGATCTCGTACCAGGTGCCCATGTAGCGCGGCAGGTCGAGTCGGGAGACGGTGGCCAGGTCGCTGGCGGCGGCCTTGCCGGCCGCGTAAGCCTTCATGCCCAGCAGGGCAAAAGAGGCGAGCATGGTGCCTTTGACCAGGGCAGGGGCGAGTCGTCGGTTCATTGAAAACCCTCGTTTGTCGGTGACTTCTCCATGGTAGCCCGCTGTGGCGGACTCGGCCGCACGAATAGGCGCCGGCTTGACCGGTGTCCGGTGGCGGCGCTCGCGGCGTGCAAAAAAAACGCCAACCGGCGCGGTTGGCGTGTGTTTGCAGCCGCTGGCCTTGCCGCTTATTCGGCGGTCTTGGCCTGCTGCTCGCGCAGTTGCTCGCGCAGCTGGTTCGGCGGAACCTGGGTATAGTCCTTGTTGAATTCGAGCTTGATCAGCGGCTTGACGTGCGGGTCCATGACGGCGCGCAGGGCGCCCAGGAACTGAGGCGAGGCCGACAGCACGAGCTTGTCGAAGCGGCCCTCCTGGTGGGCTTTCAGCAGGTAGCCCGAGATGTCCCGCGCAAATTGATCGGCTTCCTGCTCGGCTTGCGTATGGGCCGGCTGGTATTGCTTGTTCGGCGCACCCACGCCGGTATTGTGCGCCGCGCCGACGCCTTGCGTGCCGCCGATGTTGTGGCCGCTGCCGGCGGCCGCGGTCGGGCCGAGCCTGTCGGTCAGGACTTCCGACTCGCGCAGGCGTACCGCGTTGTTGACCATGTCCTCGATTTCTTGCAGTGGTGCTGCCGGGTCATTATCGGAAAAGATCCGTGCCCGGCCGGCGTTGGCCGTGATAATCCAGGTTGTTGGCATACTACCTCCCCCTGTCAATGTATGAGTGAGTGATGTCCGGCCGCGTTGCCGCAAGTTGCGTCAAGCCCCGCGAAACGCTGCCGATCGTGGCGTAAATTCAATATAGCATAGGGGTTGCGAACCCCGACGCACGGCGCCCGGGCCCGTACGCTTCCTGCCGCGCTTCCCTCTTGCGCGCCGCTCCGAGGACGCTTTCGGCAGAATGAAAGTCTTGTTTTTGGAGTGTCAGCGAACAGGAGCGAACATGACAAACGAGCAACGAGACATGCAAGATCGGAAGAGC
>DNCF01000063.1 GCA_003484545.1 Massilia sp.
GTGAAGCCGACGGTGGCGGCATTGCTGCCGTCATAGGTCTTGTTCACGCCGGTGGCAAGGGCGCTCAAGCTGCGCTTGTCGATGTTGGCGCTGGTGGTGGCGCCCGTCGAGGCCAGCGTATAGTTGCCGGCGTCCTGGCCGTCCAGCGCGATGCCGGTCACGGTGACCGTCTTGCCAATGCCCGCGTTCTTGTCGGCGAAGCTGGCGCTGTCGGCGCTCAGCGACAGGTCGTCGCCCAGCACGCGGTCGTCGCCCAGCAGCACGTTGGCCGCGGTGCCGCCGTCGTAGGTCTTGTTGACGCCGGTGGCGCCGACGACCAGGGTGCGCTTGGCGATGTCGGCGCTGGTGGTACCGGTGGTCGAGTTCAGCGCGTAGTTGCCGGCATCCAGGCCGCCCAGCGCGATGCCGGTGACCGAGACCGTCTTGCCGTTGCCGGCGTTCTTGTCGGCGAAGCTGGCCGTGCTGGTGTACGCCAGCACGTCGCCCGTCACGCGGTCGTCGCTGAAGTTGACGGTGGCGGCATTGCTGCCGTCGTAGGTCTTGTTCACGCCGGTGGCAAGGGCGCTCAAGCTGCGCTTGTCGATGTTGGCGCTGGTGGTGGCGCCGGTCGAGGCCAGCGCGTAGTTGCCGGCGTCGTCGCCGTCCAACGCGATACCGCTGACGGTGACCGTCTTGCCAATGCCCGCGTTCTTGTCGGCGAAGCTGGCGCTGTCCGCGCTCAGCGACAGCACGTCTCCGGAGATACGATCGTCGCCCAGCAGCACATTGGCCGCAGTGCCGCCGTCATAGGTCTTGTTCAGGCCGGTCGCGGTGGCGGTCAAGGTGCGCTTGCCGATGTCGGCGCTGGTGGTGGCGCCGGTCGAGGCCAGCGTATAGTTGCCGGCATCCTGGCCGTCCAGCGCGATGCCGGTCACGGTCACCGTCTTGCCGATACCCGCGTTCTTGTCGGCGAAGCTGGCGCTGTCGGCGCTCAGCGACAGGTCGTCGCCGGAGATACGGTCGTCGCCCAGCACCACGTTGGCCGCGGTGCCGCCGTCGTAGGTCTTGTTCAGGCCGGTGGCAGTGGCGTTCAAGCTGCGTTTCAGGATGTCGGCGCTGGTGGTGCCGGTGGTCGAGGCCAGCGCGTAGTTGCCGGCGTCGTCGCCGCCCAGCGCGATGCCGGTGACGCTAACCGTCTTGCCGTTGCCGGCATTCTTGTCGGCGAAGCTGGCGCTGGCGCTGTACTCCAGCACGTCGCCCGTCACGCGGTTGTCGGTGAAGCCGACGGTGGCGGCAGCGCTGCCGTCATAGGTCTTGTTCACGCCGGTCGCGGTCGCGCTCAAGCTGCGCTTGTCGATGTTGGCGCTGGTGGTGGCGCCGGTCGAGGCCAGCGAATAGTTGCCGGCGTCCTGGCCGTCCAGGGCGATGCCGGTCACGGTGACCGTCTTGCCGATACCCGCGTTCTTGTCGGCGAAGCTGGCGCTGTCGGCGCTCAGCGACAGGTCGTCGCCCAGCACGCGATCGTCGCCCAGCAGCACGTTGGCCGCGGTGCCGCCGTCGTAGGTCTTGTTCAGGCCGATTGCGCTGGCGGTCAGGCTGCGTTTCGCGATGTCGGCCTGGGTCGTGCCGGTGGTGGAGGAAATGAGCGTGTAGTTGCCGGCGTCCTGGCCGCCCAGCGCGATGCCGCTGACGCTGACGGTCTTGCCGATGCCCGCGTTCTTGTCGGCGAAGCTGGCGCTGGCGCTGTACTCCAGCACGTCGCCGGCGACGCGGTCGTCGGTGACGTTGACGGCGGCGGCATTGCTGCCGTCGTAGGTCTTGTTCACGCCGCTCACGCTGGCGCTAAGGTCGCGCTTGCCGATGTCGGCGCTGGTGGTGGCGCTGGTGGAAGCCAGCGCGTAGTTGCCGGCGTCCTGGCCGTCCAGGGCGATGCCGGTTACGGTGACCGTCTTGCCGATACCCGCGTTCTTGTCGGCGAAGCGGGCGCTGTCCGCGCTCAGCGACAGCACGTCGCCGGAAATACGGTCGTCGTCCAGCAGGACGTTTGCCGCAGTGCCGCCGTCGTAGGTCTTGTTCAGGCCAAGCGCGCTGGCGTTCAGCGCGCGCTTGTCGATGTTGGCGTGAGTGCTGACGGTGGTCGAGGCCAGCTCGTAGTTGCCGGCGTCGTCGCCGCCCAGCGCGATGCCCGTGACGGTCACTTCCTTGCCGACGCCCGCATTCTTGTTCTCGAAGCTGGCGCCGTCGGCGGTGAGCGACAGCAGGTCGCCCGCCACACGGTTGTCGCCCAGCACCACGTTGGCCGCGGTGCCGCCGTCGTAGGTCTTGTTCAGTCCGGACGCATTGGCGGTCAGGGTACGCTTGGTGATGTCGGCAGTGGTGGTGACGGTGGTCGAAGCCAGCGTGTAGTTGGCCGCGTGCGTGCCGCTCAGCGTGATGCCGTTAACCGTGACCGTCTTGCCGCTGCCTACATTCTTGTTCGCGAAATTGGCGCCGGCGGCGGCGAGCGACAGCGCGTCGCCCGTCACACGGTCGTCGCCCAGCACCACGTTGGTCGAGGTGCCGCCGTCATAAGTCCGGCTCTCGGCGCTGGCGATGGCGTTCAGCACGCGCGGCGTGATGGTGAAGTTGGCGCCGGTATAGTTGATCGCGTAGCCGAGGTTGTTGCCGAGGCTGCCGACATCGATCGCATAGGTACCGGCGTTCCTGGTCAGGCCGATCACGCTCAGGGAACCGGTCAGGACGCCGATGTCGTCGCCGTCGATGAGGCCGCTCACGCCGTAGCCGAGCGCCGGCAACGCGGTAGTGCCGTCGTAGGTCCTGCTGGCCGCGGCCGCGCTTACGGTCAGGGTCGGCGCGATCGAATATAGGAACCAGTTGCCGTTGCTGGCGTAGACCGGCGTCGAGCCGGTATACGCCTGGTTGTAGTGCTTCTTGTAGCCGGTCAGGCCTTCGAGCGTGGCGGTCGGGTTGTTCGAGTACACCAGGTAGCGGCCCGCGCCCGGGTTGATGCCGGCGGCGCCCGCATAGTTGAGGAAGGTGCTGCCGGCGTTGGTGGTGGCGATCTCGATCAGGCCGTTGCCCGTGCCCTGGATGCTGCCGCCCGCGCCGATGACGACGTTGCTGTTGGCGCTCGTGCCCTGGTTCTTCAGGCTGACGCTGCCGGCCAGCAGGTTACCGCCGATCGTGATCGCGCCGCTGTCGCTGCCGCTGCCGGTCCTGCCGGCGCCGTTGGCGATCGTCATGCTGACCCGGCCGGTGCCGGCGTTGATGGTGGTGCCGGCGGCGCTCGTGATGGCGGCGGGACCGGCATCGCGGTGTTCGCTGACCACGCCATTGGCAGCCGTCTCGTTGGCCACCAGGGTCAGGTTGGCGTTGCCCGTGGTGATGTTCGCATTGAGGTTGATGCTGCGGCCGGCCTGCAGCGTGAGCGACCCGTTGCCGCTGCCGTCGCCGACCAGGATCGCGTTGCCGGCGGCAAGCGTGATGTCGTTGTTGGCCTGCAGGGTGATCGACGTGCCGCTGTCGAGTGCGGCCGTCAGCGCGCCGGCGTCGACCGTCACGTTCGAGCCGGCGTTACCGCCGAAGTTCAGGTTGCCGGCCGAGGCGCCCAGCTTGAAGGCGCGTACGGTACCGTAGCCGCCGTTGTCGCTCAGGTTGCCGTCGCTGAGCAGCGAGCCGACCACGAGGCGGTCGCCGGCGCCGTTCAGGGCCACCGAAAAGCCGAACCATTCATACGGCTCCAGTCCGGCCTCGGCGCCCGCGCCCTGGTTGTTGCCGCTGCCCAGGACCGCGCTCAGGGTGGGCGAACCGAACTGGCTGTTGGCGAAGTCGAAGATGCGCACGTTGCCGTAGCCGTCATTGGTGCCGTAGGCACCGACCGCCAGCCGGGTGCCGGCGCTGTTCAGGGCGACGCTCGAGAAGCCGTCCCCGTAGGCGAGCGGCACGTCGATGTCCTTGCCGGCACCGATCGTCGCCACCCGGTTGGTGGCGCCGTAGGCATCGGTGAACAGGTAGACCGCGCCGCGATCGCCATCGATGCCATAGGCGCCCGCGGCAAGCTTGTCGCCGCTGGCGTCGAAGGCGACCGAGACGCCGAATTGCGCGTTCGCCGGCAAGGCGAGGTTGGCCGCATGGCCGGCGCCGATCGCCTTGGCGAAGGTCGCGCTGGTGGTCGCGTTGTTGAACAGGTAGACCGCGCCGCAGTTCCCGCACTGCAGGCTTGCGCCTTGATCGTACAGGGCGCCCACCGCGAGCCGGTCGCCGGCCGCGTTCAGCGCCACCGAGACCCCGAACGAGTTGGCGTACGCCAGATTCGGCGTGCCGTACTCACGGCCGATGACCTGCCTCAGCACCGGCGCCGAGAACTGGCTGTCGCCAAAACTGATCAGGCGCACCGAACCGTTGCCGTCGTTGATCGCACCGACCGCCAGGCGGGTCGCGTCGGCGTTCAGCGCCACCGAGGTGCCGAACTGCGCGTCGGCAGGAAGCGCGACATTCAGGTTCTTGCCACCGATGTAGCCGGAACCGATCGTTCCCTGCAGCGTGGCGCCCGAAAAATTCGTGTCGGCAAAGCTGAACAGGTGCACCGCGCCGCTTTCGGGAGTGCCGCCGCTCGGGCCATCGTCGGCCGGTGCACCGACAGCCAGGCGGTCGCCTGCCGCGTTCAGAGCCACGCCCATGCCGAAACTGTCGTACTGGTCCAGGTTGCCGGGGTCGGAACCGTTGGCGCCGCCGTAAGCCTTGCCCAGGACTGCCTGGTAGGTCCACTGGCCGCCGCTGCCGCCGCTGCCGATGGTGATGTTCTTTGGATCGAGCAGCAACTGGCCGCCCTGGCCCAGCGCAATGCGCTCCAGGCCCACGTGGCGCAGTTCGTTCTTCGAGGAGATCTCGACCGTGCCAGCGGCGCCCACGCCGCGCGCGTCGATGCTGCCCAGCATGGTGGTCTGCTGGTCCGACCAGACCACCGCGGTGCCGCCCTGGCCGGCGCGGCCGGTGGCGCCGACCTTGATCGCCGTGCTGTCGTTGACGAAGGTGCTGGTGGCGTTGGCAATGGTGCCGGTCTGGCCCCAGCGCGTGACGAAGCGCGCCAGGTCGGGGGCGTCGGTACGCACCGAGCCGCCCTGGAAGGCGCCGCCCAGCACGGCCAGGTTGGCGGTGCCGTGACGGCGCTTGCCGTTCACCAGCACCAGGGTGTTGTTCGGGCTTAGGCCGCGCAGGCGCGCCGACAGCGTCATCGCCGCCATGTCCGAGCCGAAGGCCTGGATCGTGAACGAGGGCAGGTTCTGGCCCAGGGCCTGGCGCAGGTCGGCCTGGCCGGTGCGGTTCAGCGAGGCGGCGTCGAGCACCTGGATCGGCGAGGCGCTGTTCTCGACCTTCAGGCCCGAGGCACGGGTGCCGGTGACGATCACGACGCCGCTGGTGACCGGCCCGGCATCGATATTGGCGGGGGCCGGCGCGGCGGCCCTCGCGCCCCGGGGGGGGGG
>DNCF01000110.1 GCA_003484545.1 Massilia sp.
TTCCACCGGCGCACGCGGCGCGCCGGTGGAACTGCTGGCGCCGTCGGCCGTCTCGCAGGCGGTCACGCTCGCCCCCCACGAGGAACTCCTCGTGCTGCCGCACTACCTGCAAAGCGTCCCGGTCGCGGCCACCAAGACGACGCGCTGGCTCATCGCGGGCCGCTGGTGGGCCAGCCTGACCTCGGGCATGGCCCTGCTCACCAGCGTGCGCACCCGGAGCGTGGACGACCCCGTTGTCCTGTCCAGCAGCGACGATGGCCTGAGCGAAATCGCCGTGGTCCGCATCCCGGCGGGGCGGGCGCTGGCGCTTCACCCCCGGGCCCTGGTCGGGCTGGTGGCCGACACCAGGACGCCGCCCGACATCCGCTGGCACTGGCGGCTGAACAGCCTACACGCCTGGCTGACGCTGCAGCTGCGCTTTTTCGTGTTGCGCGGACCGCTCACGCTCGCCGTGCAGGGCAAGCGCGGCGTCCGGGTGCAGCCGGCGCGGGGCATGCACGCCAGCCGCCAAGCCGCAACCCTGGGCTTTTCGACCGACGTCGCCTACTCGACCGTGCGCAGCGCACCCTTTCTTCCCTACCTGCGCGGCCAGAACGCGCTGCTGAACGACCGTTTCGAGGGCAGCGACGGGATCTACCTCTACGACGAGACCCCGCAGGCAGGCCGCAAGGCGGGACGCGTCGGCCGCGGCCTGGAAGGCCTCACCGACGCGTTGCTGAAACTGGTGGGCTACTGAGCAGCCGCGGGCCAGCCAGCAAGGGCTCGTACGTGCACACCCGCATTGGGGTATTGTTCTCGGAATAATATTGTTATAGTTCAGGAACTTTCTGGACGAAAACATGAACCATCTGACAGCCGTTCTCCTCTTCTGCGCCGCGCTGCTCGCGCCGGCCGCCTCCGCGGAGCCCCTGACCCTCGATGAAATGTCTGACGCCTCCGGCATGACGGTGGCGACCTTGTCGCCGGACGGGCGCCACATCGCCGCGATTCTCTTCGACGGCATCAACCACGGCCTGATCCTGGTCGATACCGAGACCCTCGCGGTCAAGAAGCTGCGCGAGGGCGCCCGCTTCTCGAAAGGCTACTGGAGCTACCTGAAAGCGCCGCGCGACGTGATCTGGGCCGACAACGACGTCCTCGCGGTGGATCTTGGCTACGACGCGGAGTCGATGGACCTGGATGGCAAGAAGCTGCGCACGCTGGGAGAGACGGTCGTCGGGGGCGTCGGCTTCGGCGCCGCAAGCGGCGAGGTCATCGTCGTGAAGGACGAGAGGAACAACAAGATCGCCAGGTGCAAGGCCCGCACGGCCGAGTGCACGCCGCTCTGGCATCCGCCCGGCGAGCCCCTGCGCTACGCCTTCGACAAGCAAGGCAACCTGCGCGCGGTCACGCTGTTGAACTCCGGGTTGTTCAAGGACGCCTCGACGGTCTCGAACTGGTACCGGCCGGCGGACAAGCCCACCTGGACCAAGCTCGCGGAATTCGGCGCCGACGAAGACTACTGGGTGCCCGCCTACGCGCCGGACAAGCCGGACACGCTGGTGATCTCGTCGCGCCAGGGGCGCGACACCCGCGCGCTGTTCGATTACGACACCGTCGAACGCCGCCAGACCGAGATGCTGGCAGGCCATCCGACCCAGGACGTTCTCTCCTACGACGGCATCGAGCAGCCTGCGTTCGACTACGTCGCCACCGCCGGCATGCGGCGAGCAGGTCTGGTTCGATCCCGCCTGGGCCGCAACGCAGAAGCAGATCGACGTGCTGCTGCCGGACCGGGTGAACCTGATCTCGGGCGATCCGCGCCGCGGCGTCCTGGTGCTTTCCTACGGAGACGTCGACCCGGGCACCTGGTATTACTTCGATCTCGCGAAGAAGTTGCTAGTCATGGTCGGCAAGATCCGCTCCTCGGTCGATCCTGCGAAGATGCGCCCGATGGAGGTAATGTCGTACAAGGCGGCGGATGGCCTGACGATCCCGGCTTACCTGACCCGTCCGGCCACGGCGGCGGCCGCCGCGTCACCCGCCCCCATGATCGTGCTGATCCACGGCGGCCCGATCGCGCGCGACCACTGGGGGTGGGACGCCGAGGTGCAGTTGCTGGCCAACCGTGGCTATCTTGTGTTCCAGCCCCAGTTCAGGGGCTCGAGCGGTTTCGGGCGCCGGTTCGAGGAAGCCGGTTACGGCGAATGGGGCAAGGCCATGCAGGACGACATCACGGACGGCGTGCGCCACCTGGTCGCCCAGGGGATCGCCGATCCGCAACGCATCTGCATCGTCGGCGCCAGCTACGGCGGCTACGCCGCCTTGTGGGGACTGGTGAAGACGCCCGAGCTGTACCGCTGCGCGATCAGCTTCGCGGGTGTCACCGACATCGGCGACTTTTTCTCCAACTGGAACGATATTCGCTTCAACAAGGCCAGCCGCCAGCGGATGAGGCGCCACATCGGCGACAGCAGCATGAGCGCGGCGCTCTTCGATCCGGTGTCGCCGCTCAAGCATGCCGCGAAGATCAAGGCGCCGGTGCTGCTGATGCACGGCAGGGAAGACGAGCGGGTGCCGATTGCCCACGGCCGCCGGATGCGCAACGCCCTCGAGGCCAACGGCAAAACGGTAAGCTGGGTGGTCTTCAACGAAGAAGGGCATGGCCTGCGTTACCAGCGCAGCCACGTCGCGTACTTCGAGGCCATGCTCGACTTCCTCGGCAAGCATCTTCCGGTCGCCGCCCCTGCGGCGGCCCCGGCCGCGGCGACTGTGCTAGAGTAAGCAGCTTGCCGGGTTGCATCACGCGTAACCCACTCCGCGCCAAGGTGGCGCTGCCCGCAAGGGCAACCACCTTCACGTTCAACTTTACCGTCAGAGAAATTATGAGTAACAACACCGCCAGCCCTGAATTCTGGCAGCGCGTCGACGCCGTCATCAACCTGGTCAACGACCAGTCCGAGGCGACGTCGCCGAGCGAAGCCGGCGCCTCCGCCCTGTTTGCCTCGGCCCGCTTCAACGCCTTCCTGCTCGCGCAGAGCACCGGCAGCGCAGAGAACATGGCGCTCGAAAAAGAGCGCGCACTCGAGTATTTCACCGGCCAGTTCCGCGAGATGATGGTCGCGAACATCGACAACTTCATCGAGAACTACGCCCGGTTCATGCAGCCGAACCCGCAGTAAGACGCACGCCAGTCCATCCAGGCGGGGCAGCCGCCGGTTTGCGCGAGAGACGGCCGGTACGGGCAAACCGTACCGGCCGTTGTTCATTCGAACCAGGAGAAGCCGTCGCGCGCCAGCAGCGCGAACGAGGCCGCCGGACCCCAGGAGCCGGCCGCGTACTGCTGCGGCTTCTCGCCGAGCGTCTTCCAGCCCTCGATGATCGGGTCGGCCCATTCCCAGGCCGCTTCCAGTTCGTCGCGGCGCATGAAGTGGGTCAGGCGGCCGCGCACCACGTCGATCAAGAGACGCTCGTAGGCCTCGGCGCGGCGCTGCTGGAAGGCCGACTGCAGGTCCAGGTTCAGCGCCACCTGCTGCATCTGGACGCCGCTGCCGGGCTGCTTGGCCATGATCTGCAGCTTGATCGCTTCCTCAGGCTGCAGCTCGATCACCAGGCGGTTGGTGACGCCCACCGGGTTTTCCGGGAACAGCGGGAAGGGGGGATTGGCGAATTCGATCACGATGCGCGACGAGCGGCGCGCCATGCGCTTGCCGGTGCGCAGGTAGAACGGCACCTTCGACCAGCGCCAGGTGTCGATGTGGGCGCGCAGGGCGACGAAGGTCTCGGTGCGCGAGTCAAGCGGCACATTGGCCTCTTCCAGGTAACCCTGCACTTCCTCGCCGCCCGAGACGCCGTGGCTGTACTGGCCGCGCACGGTGTCGCGCGCGATGTCGGCCAGGCTGAAGCGGCGCAGCGAGCGCAGCACCTTCAGCTTCTCGTCGCGCACCGCGTCCGGCGAGAGCGAGGTCGGCGGCTCCATCGCCACGATGCACAGCAGTTGCAGCAGGTGGTTCTGGACCATGTCGCGCATCGCGCCGGTGCCGTCGTAGAAGCCGGCGCGGCTGCCGACGCCCACTTCCTCGGCCACCGTGATCTGCACGCTCGAGATGTTCGGCGCGCGCCAGATCGGCTCCAGGATCGAGTTCCCGAAGCGCAGCACAATCAGGTTCTGGACCGTCTCCTTGCCCAGGTAGTGGTCGATGCGGTAGATCTGCGATTCGGCGAAATGGCGGCCGACGGCCTCGTTGATCTCGACGGCCGACGCCAGGTCGCGGCCCAGCGGCTTTTCCAGCACCACGCGCGCATGCTTGTCGACCAGGCCGGCGCTTGAGAGCTTGTCGCAGATGGTGGTGAACAGCGACGGCGCGGTGGCGAGGTAGAACACGCGCTGGGCGCCGGCGCGCGAGGCCTCGGCCAGGGCGCCGAAGCTGGGTGCGGCCTGCACGTCCAGGCGCACGTATTCGAGCAGGTTCAGGAAGCCGTTCCAGGTGTTCTCGTTGAAGTTCTCGCCGGTGATGAAGGGACGCGAATGCGCGCTGACGTGGGCAAGATAGGCCGCGCGGTCGAACTCCTGGCGCCCGGTCGAGAGGATGCGGGTCGCGCCCGGCAGGTTGCCGTGCAGGTAGGCCATGTACAGCGCGGGCAGCAGCTTGCGCATCGCAAGGTCGCCCATGCCGCCAAAGATGACCATGTCGAGAGGGAGTTCGGTGTCGGGAGCTGGTGTAGGCGTCATGTGCTTTCGTAGGTGTTAAGGGCTGGGCTGACGGGCAGGCCCGGCCTGTTTGACAATTTGCTTAGCATATCACTTGATCGCGGGCCCCATCGGAATGGTGCCGCCGGCGACGCTCCCGGCCCCGGTATCTCAGCCCCGGTATCTCAGCCCTTGTTATCTCAGCCCTTGTCATCTCAGCCCTTGTACCGTATCGCCTCGATCACCAGCCCCAGCGCCCGCGACGACTGCCTGCGGCTCGGGTAGTAGGCGAACAGCCCGGGAAAGCGCGGGCACCAGTCGCGCATCACGCTTACCAGCCGGCCCTGCGCGACGTGGGGCGCGGTCATCTCCTCGGGCAGGAAGCCGATGCCGCAGCCGCCCAGCGCCACCTGCAGGATGTGGGGCGCGGTATTGCAGACGACCTGGCCGCGCACGCGCAGCTCCAGCGCGCGCCCCGCGTGCTCGAGCTCCCAGGCGTACAGGCCGCCGCTGCTGGCCAGGCGCAGCGCGATGCAGTTGTGCTTCAGCAGGTCCTGGGGCGAAGCCGGGACCGGCCGCCCGGCGAAGTAGCCGGGCGCGGCGACGATCGACATCGGCGTGTCGACCGTCAGGCGCACCGCGATCATGTCCTTCTCGACCTGGTCGCCGTAGCGCACGCCGATGTCGAAGCGCTCGGCGGCGATGTCGACCAGGCGGTAGTCGGAGCTGAGCTCGACGTGCAGGTCGGGGTAGAGCGGCAGCAGCGGCGCCAGGCGCGGCCACAGCAGGGTCTCGATCACGTGGTCGATGGCGGTGATGCGGATGGTGCCGGCCGGCTTGGCGCCGAGGTCGCTCACCGCCGCGATCTCCGCGTCGATCTCGTCCAGGCGCGGCCCGACGTTCTGCAACAGGCGCTCGCCGGCCTCGGTCGGCGACACGCTGCGCGTGGTGCGGGTCAGGAGGCGCACGCCGAGGCGCTCCTCCAGGCCGCGGATGATGTGGCTCAGCGCCGACTGGGTCATGCCCAGCTTGCCGGCGGCGCGCGTGAAGCTGCGCTCGCGCGCGACCGCGAGGAAGACCAGGATATCGTTGATGTTGTCGCGGGCCATGGGGGAGTCTCGCAAGGAGGATAGCGGCCGACGCCGTTCGCCGGGAGCGTTTATCATACAGCTCATGACGCAGCGTACCGAATCGACGCGTCGATTCATGATGCTGGCTCATAAGGGCATGCAATTTCGGCCCCGTTCCGCATGCCTTTTTGCCAGTACCATCTGCCCCTGACCCGACCTCGCGCCTGCTGACCGGCAACGCCGCGCCAAGCCCGCGCCAGGTCCGCATCAGCAACCATCCAAAGGACTATCACATGACCGTCAAAGCCTACGGCGCCCATGCCGGCGACCAGCCCCTCGTTTCCCTCGACATCACCCGCCGCGACGTCGGCGCCCACGACGTCCGGATCGACATCGCCTACTGCGGCGTCTGCCACTCCGACCTGCACCAGGTGCGCGGCGAATGGGCCGGCACCCTGTACCCCTGCGTGCCCGGCCACGAAATCGTCGGCCGCGTCGCCGCCGTCGGCGCCCACGTCAGCCGCCACAAGGTCGGCGACCTGGTCGGCGTCGGCTGCATGGTCGACAGCTGCCAGCATTGCGCCGACTGCGAGGACGGCCTGGAGCAGTACTGCGACGCCATGGTCGGCACCTATAACGGACCCACTGCCGACGCG
>DNCF01000068.1 GCA_003484545.1 Massilia sp.
TCCGGTCAGGGCGCGCTGCTGCTGCGCCATGCGCCGCCCTTCGTGGCCGAGGCCTTCGTCGCCTCGCGCATCGAGCAGGACGTGGGCGGCGCCTTCGGGCGGCTGCCGGCGGGAGTGGACTGCGACGCCATCCTGGCCCGGGCGCTGGCCTGAATAGAAATTTCCGCACGAGGCGGGACAAACTCGCCCGTGGCTGGGATAATGGCGGGCTACGAGCTCCAAGCTAGCCTCCACCACAGAACAACACCATGTCGATAATGAAACAAGATCCGCGCTTTCCCAGTCTCTACATCCTGAATCACCCGCTGATCCAGCACAAGCTTTCGCACATGCGCGAGCACGACACCTCGACCCGCACCTTCCGCGAGCTGCTCAAGGAGATCACGCTGCTGATGGGTTACGAGATCACGCGCGACCTGCCGCTGACCACGCGTCCGGTGCAGACCCCGCTGGTCACCATCGACGCGCCCGTCATCGCCGGCAAGAAGCTGGCGATCGTGCCGATCCTGCGCGCCGGCATCGGCATGAGCGACGGCCTGCTGGAGCTGGTGCCTTCGGCCCGCGTCGGCCACATCGGCGTGTTCCGCGATCCCGAGACGCACGAGCCGGTCGAATACCTGGTGCGCCTGCCCGACGTCACCGACCGCACCTTCATCCTGTGCGACCCGATGGTTGCGACCGGCAATTCGGCGGTGCACGCGATCGACGTGCTGAAAAAGCGCGGCGTGGCCGACGAGCAGATCCTGTTCCTGGCCCTGGTGGCCGCGCCCGAGGGCATCAAGGTGGTCCAGGACGCGCACCCGAACGTCAAGGTCTACGTAGCCTCGCTCGACTCGCACCTGGACGCGCACGCCTACATCGTGCCGGGCCTGGGCGACGCGGGCGACCGCATCTTCGGTACCAAGTAAGCCGTGTCCGGGCCGGTGGACGCCGTGTTCTTCGAACGCCTGACGCAAGCCAACGAGCGTTTCCGCGCCGGCCTGCCGGCCACGCTCGCGCAGCTGGCGGCGGTGCGCGACGAGATCGAGCCCGATTCGCCGGCGCCCGCGCTGGTGGCCGAGCTGCAGTCCTTGCTGCACACCCTGGCCGGCGCCGCCGTCACCTTCGGTTTTCGCGAACTGGGGCAGGGCGCGCGCCAGCTCGAGCAGCGCCTGCGGGTGCTGACCGCCTTCGAGACCGTCGGCGAGGACGACTGGAGCGCCTGGCTGGACGCGCTGACGCGCTTCGTGCAAGCCGGTCTGGGCGCGCCAGCCCCGGGCTACCACAGCTCGGCCTTTGCGATATTGCCTTAATCCAAAAGTCTAGCGTCGAGTCGTTTGATCCAACGCAAACTTGCCAAGCTTCGATGACCTATATTCTCCTTACTGCCGAACCGAACACACCGGGGTAAAAGTTGGTTTCCGGCATTGTTACGCGTTTCGTTTTTTATTTTGCGAAAAATGCGTCGCAGGTGTTTTATTCGGTATAATACGGGATCGTTGGGTTCGAGGTAGTAGTGCAGTCTGTCTGTCATTTCTTTCTTGCTTCTTCAAACGATCATAAACGGGCGCAAGCCCAACTTAACTGAAATAGGAAATTGTAATGGCAACTGGCATCGTTAAATGGTTCAATGATTCGAAGGGTTTTGGCTTCATCACCCCTGACGAAGGCGGCGAAGATCTGTTCGCTCACTTCTCGGCGATTCAAACCCAGGGCTTCAAATCCCTGCAGGAGAACCAGCGCGTCTCCTTCGACGTGACCTCGGGTCCGAAAGGCAAACAAGCATCGAACATCCAGCCGCTGTAATTTCAGCCGCTGTATCACGATGAAAAAATCCTCGGCATGCCGGGGATTTTTTTCGTCTGCAGGTTCTGTTTCTTGGTCGACTTGTCGTTTCCGCGGGCGCTTCAGCCGCGCCAGTAATCGGGCTGGGCGTAGGCCCGCCGCAGGAAATCGACGAAGGCGCGGATGCGCAGCGGCAGGTGGCGGCGCTGCGCGAATACCGCGTAGATGTCGTTGCCCGGGGCGGCGAAATCGTCCAGCACGCTCACCAGTTCCCCGGTCCCGATCTGGGCGCCGACCTCCCACATCGAGCGCCAGGCCAGGCCCTTGCCGGCCAGCGCCCATTCGTGCAGCACGGTGCCGTCGTTGCACACCATGTTGCCGGCCACCTTCAGCGTCACCGCCTTGCCGCCTTCGCGGAAGGTCCAGCCGCGCTGGCTGCCTTCGCTGCTGATCGCCAGGCAGTTATGGCGCGCCAGGTCGGCCGGCGTCTGGGGCGTGCCGTGCCGTTTCAGGTAGGAGGGGGCGGCCACCACCACCCGGTGGTTGTCGGCCAGCTTGACCCCGACCAGGCTCGAGTCGCCCAGGCTGGCGATGCGGATCGCCACGTCCACGCCTTCGCCGATGACGTCGACCAGGCGGTCGTTCAGGTTCAGGTTGACGGTCAGGTCGCGGTGCTCGGCCAGGAAGGAGGGCAACAGGGGCGCCACGTGCTGGCGCCCGAAGCCGGCCGGCGCCGAGACCAGCAGGTGCCCCCTGGCATGGGCGCTGCGCGCCGAGACGGCGCTTTCCGCCTCCTCGAGCTCGGCCAGGATGCGCTGACAATCCTCGAGGAAGGCGGCGCCCTCGTCGGTGAGCGCCAGGCGGCGCGTGGTGCGCTGCAGGAG
>DNCF01000106.1 GCA_003484545.1 Massilia sp.
CCGTCCGCCGCGCAAGAGCGCCCTGAAACCGCTGGAACAGCGGCGCGCCCAGGCCGTCTTCCAGCGCCGCGATGGCCTGCGACAGCGGCGGCTGGGTCATGTGCAGGCGCGCGGCGGCGCGGCCGAAATGCAGCTCTTCGGCCACCGTCGTGAAATAGCGCAGCTGGCGCAGTTCAAGATTCATCGATATGCGTTTCCATGGATGCGTTCGTCATTGATATGCTTGGCATATCACAGCCCGGCAAATCTTACATTTGACGCCGCGTGGCGCGCAAGGCATGCTCGCAAGACGTGTTCAAGGAGGCCAGCATGCCTGAGAATCCACGCTACAACCGCCGCTCCCGCAACGTCACCGAAGGCGTCGCCCGTGCCCCGAATCGCTCGATGTACTACGCGATGGGTTACCAGAAGGAAGACTTCGACAAGCCGATGATCGGCGTGGCCAACGGTCACTCGACGATCACGCCTTGCAATGCCGGCCTGCAGAAACTGGCCGACGTCGCGATTGCCGCCGTCAAGGAAGCCGGCGCCAACCCGCAGGTGTTCGGCACCCCGACCATTTCCGACGGCATGTCGATGGGCACCGAGGGCATGAAGTTCTCGCTGATCTCGCGCGAAGTCATCGCCGACTGCATCGAAACCTGCGTCAACGGCCAGTGGATGGATGGCGTGGTCGTCATCGGCGGCTGCGACAAGAACATGCCGGGCGGGATGATCGCCCTGGCGCGCGCCAACGTGCCGGGCATCTACGTCTACGGCGGCACCATCAAGCCGGGCCACTGGAAAGGCAAGGACCTGACCATCGTCTCGGCCTTCGAGGCGGTCGGCGAATTCACGGCCGGGCGCATGAGCCAGGAAGACTTCGACGGCATCGAAAGGAACGCCTGTCCATCCTCCGGCTCCTGCGGCGGCATGTACACGGCCAACACCATGTCCTCTTCCTTCGAGGCGCTCGGCATGTCCCTGCTGTACTCGTCGACCATGGCCAACCCGGACGACGAAAAGCTCGGCTCGGCGGCCGAGTCGGCGCGGGTGCTGGTCGAAGCGGTGAAACGCGACCTGAAGCCGTGCGACATCATCACCCGCAAGGCGATCGAGAATGCGGTGTCTCTGATCATGGCCACCGGCGGCTCGACCAACGCCGTGCTGCACTATCTCGCCATCGCCCATGCCGCCGAGGTCGAATGGACGCTGGACGACTTCGAGCGCGTGCGCTTGCGCGTGCCGGTGATCTGCAACCTGAAACCCTCGGGCCAGTACGTGGCCACCGACCTGCACCAGGCCGGCGGCGTGCCGCAGGTGATGAAGATCCTGCTCGACGCCGGGCTGCTGCACGGCGACTGCGTGACCATCACCGGCCGCACCCTGGCCGAGGAACTGGCCGACGTGCCGTCAAGTCCGCGCGCCGGGCAGGACGTGATCCGCCCCATCGACCGGGCCTTGTACGCCCAGGGCCACCTGGCGATCCTGAAGGGCAACCTGTCGCCGGAAGGGGCGGTGGCCAAGATCACGGGCCTGAAGAACCCGGCCATCACGGGTCCTGCGCGCGTGTTCGACGACGAATACACGGCGATGGACGCCATCCTCGGCAACCGCATCAAGCCGGGCGACGTGCTGGTGCTGCGCTACCTGGGCCCGAAGGGCGGACCGGGCATGCCGGAAATGCTGGCGCCGACCGGCGCCCTGATCGGCAAGGGCCTGGGCGAGTCTGTCGGCCTGATCACCGACGGCCGCTTCTCGGGCGGCACCTGGGGCATGGTGGTCGGCCACGTAGCGCCCGAAGCCTTCGAGGGCGGCACCATCGCGCTGGTGCGGGAAGGGGATTCGGTGACGATCGACGCCAACCAGTTGCTCATTCAACTGAACGTGCCGGAGGAAGAAATCGCGCGCCGCCGCGCCGCCTGGACCCGCCCGGCGCCGCGCTACACGCGCGGGGTGCTGGCCAAGTTCGCGGCGCTGGCATCCAGCGCAAGCAAGGGCGCGGTGACCGGTTGAGGAACAGCTTGCGCGCCGGGCCGGCTCAGGATGGATCGGCTGGCCTCCCGAGGGGTTCCGGTTCCGAGCCGTGCGGGCGGCGCAGCGGAATGCGTATGATGAACTCGCTGCCCTTGCCCGGACCTTCGCTGCGCACTTCGACCGTTCCCTGGTGCAGGGACACGATTTCCTTGACCACTGCCAGGCCGATGCCGAGTCCGTCGCCGCGCTCGGCGCGGGCGTCGTCCGCCTGGGTGAATACGTCGAAAATCTTCGGCAGCAGGTCGGCACTGATGCCCTTGCCGTTGTCCTTCACGTAGCAGACGAAATGGGTCTGGTCGACGTTCGCCGTCAGCCAGATGCAGCCCCGCTCGGGCGTGTACTTGATGGCGTTGTTGAGCAGGTTGACGAGCACCTGGTGCAGGCGCGGCGGGTCGGCCTCGACGTCGATCGGCACCGGCGGCATCAGGGCATGGATGGTCAGCGCCTTGGCCTCGGCCGCCACGCGGCAGCTGTCGAGCGCCACTTGCACGATGTGCTGCAGCGGCAGGGTCTGGTAAGCGATGCGCATCTTGCCGGATTCGACCCGTGTGAGGTCGACCAGGTCTTCCACCAGGCGCTCGAGAAAGCCGAGCTGGCGCTCCATGATGCGCATCGGGTGCTCGTAACGCGGGTTTTCACCGGGCGAGCGCTGCATCAGTTGCAAGGCGGTCTTCAGTGGCGCCAAGGGATTGCGCAGTTCATGGGCGATGGTGCCGATGAAGACGTTTTTTTCCCCTCCGCGCTGGTGGCATTCCTGCAGGCTGTTCTCCAGGTATTTCATGCGCGAGCGCAGGTGGGTAGCGTCACGGAAGACTTTCACGAAGCCGGACGGCTGGCCCGTCTCGTCGCGCAGCACGATGTTGACGCCGCTCGACCAGAAGCGCGAGCCGTCCTTGCGTACGTGCCAGCGTTCGTTTTCGCTCATGCCGACGACCAGGGCCGTGCTGGCTTCGTGCCTGTCGAGCTTGCGTGCGCGGTCTTCGGGAACGAACAGCATGGCCGTGACCTGACCCAGGACATCGTCCGCCCTCCAGCCGGTAATGAGATGTGCGCCTTCGTTCCAGCCGGTGATACGGCACGCGAGATCGTAGAAAACGACGCCATATTGCCGCGTACTTCCCAGCATCATGCTGGTGAAGGCTGCAGCCTGTTCAGGCGTCCAATGGCTGGTCTGGGGTTGGTCCATGCTCGCTCCGGGCGTCGCGCGGCCCGGTAATGTGGCTGGCGTCCGGAAACCCGCGAATCTCGGAGCCGATTCTACCTAAATCGGCTATTTGCCGAATTACGGTTGAGTTGTAGCAAGATTTGACCGGCGGCGCCGTTCAGGGACGCTTGTCGAAAGATTTCCGGACCCGCGCCTGGCGCCGCTTCTCGTCCTCGTCGTGGGCCTTCTTCTTGTCCCAGCCGAGCAGCTTTTCGATGTACTCGAACCAGACGAAGGCGAACACCATCAGGCCCACGATCCACCACCAGGACAGTTCGGCGAAACGCCAGACTTCGAAGAAGCGCAAGCCCACCAGGGCGACAATCAACAGGATCAGGGGCATGGTCATTTCTCCAGGACCCTGCATCTTACAAAGATTTCGATGCTCTGTGGCAAAATGCTCATGTGTGGCGGAAATGCCTCGGCGTCAAAACGTAAGCGTCGTTACAGAGTGTGACCACGGCATATCCCTGCTAGGAAACGCGGTAGAATGCAAGCAGTTAACCATGGAGAGTCTTAGATGAAACGGTCCTTGATGTTGTGCGTAGTGTTGTCGGCCCTCGCATCCTCGAGCGCATTCGCGCAAGCCGACCTGGCAAAGGCGAAAAACTGCATGGCTTGCCACGCCGCGGCGACCAAGCTGGTGGGCCCGGCCTACAAGGACGTTGCCGCCAAATACGCCGGCCAGAAGGGCGCCGAAGACAAACTGGTGCAGAAGGTCATGAAGGGCGGCTCGGGCGCCTGGGGTCCGGTGCCGATGCCGGCCAATCCGCAGGTGAGCGAAGCGGAAGCGCGCAGCCTGGTGAAGTGGGTGCTGGCCACCAAGTAATTCGCGTCGAATCTCGCGAAAAGCGCGCCCGAGGGCGCGCTTTTTTATTGGCTGTGAACCGTAGGGTGTGTGCGTAACGTAACGCGTGGGCACGGCGTGTGTTCAGCACAGGGACAT
>DNCF01000093.1:0-5132 GCA_003484545.1 Massilia sp.
CGCCGATCGGCGTGGCGGCGCTAATGTTGATGAGCGCCGCTCCCGCCGGAGCCGCCGACGTGCTGGCCGGGGTCATCCCCGGCGCCAATTCCGGATTGAGCGTGAAATCGCAGATCCTGGTCCTCATGACCCTGCTCGGGCTGCTGCCCGTGCTGGTCATGATGATGACGAGCTTCACGCGCTTCGTGATCGTGCTGTCCCTGCTGCGCCAGGCCCTCGGCCTGCAGCAGGGCCTGCCGAGCCGCGTCATCACCGGCATCGCCCTGATCCTCACGCTGCTGGTGATGCGTCCGATCGGGGTGCAGGTCTGGAACGAAGCCTTCGTCCCCTACGACAAGGACCAGATCGGCCTGGAACAGGCCCTGAAGACCGCCGAGAAACCGCTGTCGCGCTTCATGCTGGCCCAGACCAGCAAGAACGCGCTGGCCCAGGTCGCGCACCTGGCCGGCGAACCGGCCAACATGAAGCCGGAAGACCGCGCCTTCACCGTGAAGCTGGCCGCCTTCGTGCTGTCCGAACTGAAGACCGCGTTCCAGATCGGCGCCATGCTGTTCATCCCCTTCCTCATCATCGACCTGGTGGTCTCGTCGGTGCTGATGGCGATGGGCATGATGATGCTCTCGCCGCTGGTGATTTCGCTGCCGTTCAAGCTGCTGCTGTTCGTGCTGGTCGACGGCTGGACGCTGACCGTCAACACCCTCGTGGGCAGTATCCACGGCTACTAGCAACCGGAGCAAACGATGAATCCTGATGTCGCCGTCGACCTGGTGGCCGAAGCGCTGCGCGTGGTCATGCTGCTGGTGATGGTGCTGGTCGTGCCGGGCCTGATCATGGGCCTGGTGGTCGCGCTGTTCCAGGCCGCCACCCAGATCAACGAACAGACCTTGAGCTTCCTGCCGCGCCTGCTGGTGACGCTGGCCGCGCTGATCCTGGCCGGTCACTGGATGACCGGCTACCTGATGGACTATTGCGTGTCGGTGTTCCAGCGCGCGGCCACGCTCGCCACCTGACGATGGAGCTGGTCAGCTTCCTGCTGCCCCTGATCGGCGCGCTGTGGTGGCCGTTCTGCCGCATCATGGCGCTGTTCTCGACCGCGCCGGTGATCGGCGAGGGCCTGGTGCCGATTCCGGTGCGCGCGCTGCTGGCGCTGGTGCTGTCGTTCCTGATGCTGCCGATAACAAAAGACATGCCGATGCCCGACCCGTTCTCGCTGCACGGCGTGGTGGCGATGCTGGAGCAGGCCATCGTCGGCGGCGTGCTCGGCTTCGCGCTGCAGTTCGCCACCTCGGCCCTGGCCATGCTTGGCTACCTGGTCTCGAGCCAGATCGGCTTCGCCATGGCGCAGATGAACGACCCGGTCAACGGCCAGCAGTCCGACGTGATCTCGAGCCTGCTGGCGCTGGTGGCGATCTTCGTGTTCTTCGCGATTGATGGGCACCTGGTGCTGACCAGTGTGCTGGGGCAGAGCTTCCGCGCCTGGCCGGTGGGGCAGGGCCTGGGCCCGCTGATGCTGCAGGCGGTCGCGCTGAACCTGGGCTGGGTGTTCGCCGCGGCGGTGCTGCTGGCGCTGCCGATCGTGTTCTCGACCATGGTGGTGCAGATCGGCTTCGGCTTCCTGAACCGCGTGGCGCCCTCGCTGAACCTGTTCTCGCTGGGCTTTTCGCTGGTGACGATCTTCGGATTGCTGATGCTGGTGCAGCTGGTGCGCTTCATCCCCGAGCACTACATCCAGCTCACCAACCAGGTGCTCGAGATGATCGGGCAGCAGATGAGGGCGGCCCATGGCGGATAACGGCACCGGCGGCGACAAGACCGAAAAGCCCTCGGCGCAAAAGCTGAAGAAGGCGCGCGAGCAGGGGCAAGTGGTCCGCTCGCGCGACCTGGCGACCGCGATCGGCATCCTGGTCAGCCTGAAAGTGTTCTCGCTGATGCTGCCCTCGTACCTGGAATCGTTCCGCGCCCTGTTCCGGCTGGTCTACGTGCCGCTGGGCGAGGCCGGGGCGATCGAGAACGCAATGTCGGTGGTGTTCATGGCGGCAGTGTTGCTGCTGATCAAGATGGTGCTGCCGCTGGCGGCGGTACCGGCGGCGATCGTGATCGGCGGCCTGGTGCCCGGCGGCTGGATCCTGTCGGGCAAGAACATGACGCCGCAGTTCGGGCGCCTCAGCCCGATGAAGAACCTGGGGAACCTGTTCACGCAGAAGCACGCGGTCGGGTTCGCGACCTCGCTGGCCAAGGCGGTGGTGCTGGGCCTGGTGCTGGTGCACGTGACGCGCTCCGGCATCCATGCCTACGTCGACCTGCAGCACCTGCCGCTGGGCGACGCCATGGTGCGCGGCGTCTCGATGATGTTCGATGCGCTGATGGCGATGGTGGCCGTGTTCATCGTCTTCGCGCTGATCGACGTGCCGGTGCAGTCCTTCCTGTTCATGCGCAACCAGCGCATGAGCAAGCAGGAGATGAAAGAAGAACACAAGACCAGCGAGGGCAAGCCCGAGGTGAAGCAGCGTATCCGCCAGCTGCAGCACCAGCTGGCGCGGCGCAGCGTGAACAAGACCGTGCCGACGGCGGACGTGGTGATCGTCAACCCCGAGCACTACGCGGTGGCGCTGAAGTACGACACCAACCGCGCCGAGGCGCCCTTCGTGGTGGCCAAGGGCGTGGACGAGATGGCGCTCTACATCAAGCGCGTGGCGCGCGAGCACAAGGTCGAGACGCTCGAGCTGCCGCCGCTGGCGCGCGCCATCTACAACACCAGCCAGGTGCAGCAACAGATTCCCGCCCAGCTCTACCAGGCGGTGTCGCAGGTGCTGAACTATGTGCTGCAACTGAATGCTTTCCGTGCAGGCCGGCGCCAGGCGCCCCCACGGTTTCCGACTGATGTGGCGGTGCCACACCATTTGAGCGAGGTAACACCTTCATGAATTCGCTGAACGCTTTTGTTGCCGAGCTGCGGCGCCAGAAATACGCCGCCCCGGCCTTCCTCCTGATGCTGCTCGGGATGATCATGCTGCCGCTGCCGCCGGTGCTGCTCGACGTCCTGTTCACGTTCAACATCGTGCTGGCCGTGATCGTGATCCTGGTCGCGGTGTCGGCCAAGCGCCCGCTCGACTTCTCCGTCTTCCCGACGGTGATCCTCGGCACCACCCTGATGCGCCTGGCGCTGAACGTGGCCTCGACCCGCGTCGTCCTGCTGCACGGCCACGAGGGAACGCACGCGGCCGGTAACGTCATCGAGTCCTTCGGCAACGTCGTCATCGGCGGTAACTTCGTGGTCGGCCTGGTGGTGTTCGTGATCCTCATGATCATCAACTTCGTGGTCGTGACCAAGGGTTCCGAGCGCATCTCGGAAGTGTCGGCGCGCTTCACCCTGGACGCGCTGCCGGGCAAGCAGATGGCGATCGACGCCGACCTGAACGCCGGCCTGATCAACCAGGAAAAGGCGACCCAGCGCCGCAAGGACGTGGCCGCGGAAGCCGACTTCTACGGCGCCATGGACGGCGCCTCGAAGTTCGTGCGCGGCGACGCCATCGCCTCGATCCTGATCCTGATCATCAACCTGATCGGCGGCGTGGCGATCGGCGCCCTGATGTACGACCTGCCGATGTCCGAGGCCTTCCGCGTCTATGCGCTGCTGACCATCGGCGACGGCCTGGTCGCCCAGATCCCGGCGCTGCTGCTGTCGGCCGCCGCCGCCATCCTGGTGACCCGCATCGGCGAATCCGGCGACCTGGAAAAGCAGGTCGGCGGCCAGATGCTGGCCCAGCCCACGGTGCTGTTCGCGGCCGCCGGCGTGATGGTGATCCTGGCCCTGGTGCCGGGCATGCCTTTCCTGGTCTTCGCGATCTTCGCCGCGGTGCTCGGGTATGCCGGCTGGCGCCTGCATACCCGCGTGCAGCCGGCCGACAACGCCGGCGTGGCCGCGATCGAAGCGGCCCTGCGCGACGAGCGTGCGCCGGATCTCGACTGGCAGCAGCTGCCGGTGGTGCAGCCGATCTCGGTGGCGGTCGGCTACAAGCTGGTCGGCCTGGTCGACAAGGCCCAGGGCGAGCAGCTCACCAAGCGCGTGAAAGGCATCCGCCAGAGCCTGTCCGAGTCGATGGGCATGGTGCTGCCCGCGATCGGCGTGCGCGACGACCTGGCCCTGCGCCCGGCGCAGTATTCGGTCAGCCTGTCGGGCGTGGTGGTGGCGGAAGGGGAAGTGCATCCGGACCACCTGATGGCGATCCCGTCGCCGAACGTCTACGGCGAGATCGACGGCATCCCGGGCCTGGAGCCGGCCTTCGGCATGGCCGTGACCTGGATCGAGCCGCAGCAGAAGGGCGAGGCGCTGGGCCTGGGCTACCAGGTGGTCGAGGCGCCGAGCGTGATCGCGACCCACGTGTCGAAGGTGATCCGCGACCACATGCACGAACTGTTCCGCCACGAGGACGTGCCGGCGCTGATGGAACGCCTGACGGCCCTGTCGCCGAAGCTGGCCGACGCGCTGGCCAAGGCGCTGAACCACACCCAGCTGCTGCGCGTGTTCCGCGTGCTGCTGGCCGAGGGCGTGTCGCTGAAGGACATCGTGGTGATCGGCACCACGCTGCTCGACGCCTCCGAGACCACCAAGGACCCGATCCTGCTGGCGGCCGAGGTGCGCTGCGCGCTGCGGCGCCAGATCGTCTCCAGCCTGTTCGGCAAGAAGAAGGACATGCCGGCCTTTAACCTGTCGGCCGAACTGGAAAACATGCTGCTCGGTTCCCTGAACCAGGCGCGCCAGAACGGCGGCGGCAAGGTCGCGCTGGACAACTACCCGATCGACCCGCAACTGCTGTCGCAGCTGCAGATCAACATGCCGGTCGCGCGCGAGCAGATGAAGCAGCAGCACACGCCGCCGCTCCTGCTGGTGCTGCCGCAGGTGCGCCCGCTGCTGGCGCGCTACGCCAAGCTGTTCGCGCCCGGCCTGAACGTGCTGTCGTATAACGAGATTCCCGAGAATCGGGAAGTGTCGATCGTCGGCACGGTGGGGTAAGCAAAACGGCGCCGCGGCGCCGTTTAATTTTCGCCTGCTCGAAGGTGGCACCGCGTGGGTTCGAGAACCCACCCTACGAAAACCGCCGTTGTAGGATGGGTTCTTGAACCCACGCTGT
>DNCF01000093.1:5203-5355 GCA_003484545.1 Massilia sp.
AGAATGAAATTTTATTTCACCCTTGTCCCGGCAGCACCAGCGCCAGCTCCGCCACCGCCCTGAACACCGGCAAGGTCAGCACCTCCCCGACATCCGCGGCCGCCAGCGCCGCGTGCGCCGCATCGGCCGGCACCAGGTGGCCCCGAAAACTC
>DNCF01000392.1 GCA_003484545.1 Massilia sp.
AGGCCCAGGCCGGTGCCGCCGAAGCGGCGGCTGGTGGTGCCGTCGGCCTGGTGGAAGGCCTCGAAGATGCGTTCCTGCTGGTCGGGCGCGATGCCGATGCCCGAGTCGCTCACGCTGAACTGGACCCAGCCCTCGTCGGTCGCGCCGACGTGCAGGCTGACCGCGCCCTGCTCGGTGAACTTGACCGCGTTCGACAGCAGGTTCTTCAGCACCTGCTCGAGGCGCTGGCGGTCGGTACGGATGGTGGCGGGCACGTTCGGTTCGATCGTGACGCTGAAGGACAGGTTCTTCTGCTTGGCCAGCGGCTCGAAGGTGCGGCCCAGGCCCTCGACGGTGCGGCGCAGCGGCAGGTCTTCCGGCAGCAGCTCGAGCTTGCCGGCTTCGACCTTCGAGATGTCGAGGATGTCGTTGATCAGGTGCAGCAGGTCGTTGCCGGCCGAATAGATGGTCTGGGCGAAACGGACCTGCTCTTCGTTCAGGTTGCCCGGCACGTTGTCGGCCAGCAGTTTTGCCAGGATCAGCGAGCTGTTCAGCGGCGTGCGCAGCTCGTGCGACATGTTCGCCAGGAATTCGGACTTGTAGCGGCTGGCGCGTTCCAGTTCCAGGGCGCGCGCGCGCAGCTGTTCCTGGGCCTCGGTCAGGGCCGCGTTCTTCATGTCCAGGTTCAGCGCCTGTTCGGCCAGCTGGTCGTTGGTCTGCTCCAGTTCCGCCTGCTGGTTCTCCAGGCTGGTCTGCGATTCCTCCAGCGCGCGCGACTGTTCTTCCAGTTCCTCGTTGGCGGTGCGCAGCTCTTCCTGCTGGACCTGCAGTTCCTCGTTCAGGGCCTGGGTTTCGGACAGCGCGTCCTGCAGGCGCTGGCGGTAGACCACGGCCGCGACCGAGGCGCCGACGGCGGGGTTGATCAGTTTCAGGAACTCGATGTCGCGCTCGCGCACGCCGTGCAGGAAGCCGATCTCGAGCACGCCCTTGACCTTGCCGAAGTTCGCGAACGGCGCAATCACCACTTCGCGCGGGGCGGTTTCGCCCAGGCTCGACGCGACCTTCAGATAGTCTTCCGGCAGCTCTTTCACCGTGAGCAGGCGGTTCTCGTTGGCCGCCTGGCTGGTCAGGGAAGCGCCCGGCGCGATGACTTTCGCACGTTCCTCGTCGTTCGAGAAGCCGAAGGCGCCGATGCGGCGCAGCACGCCGTCGTCGCTGCGCACGTACATGGCGGCGACCGTGCCGCCGAGGTAGTTCACGACCTGGTCGAGCACGGCCGGCGCCAGGGCCTCGAGGGTATGCAGGCCGGCGCTCTTGGCGGCCAGCTCGGCCTGGCCGTTGCGCAGCCAGCCCTGGTGGCGCAGCTCGGCGTTGTGCTCGGCCTCGTGGGACAGCACCTCGGAATAGGAATCCGACAACCGCACCAGCTCGCGCCGGCCGAAGGCGGCCAGCGTGCCGCCCACGATCAGGGTGAACAACAGGTAGAAGCCGACCGACCAGGTCGTGACCGAGCGCGCATTCTGGTTGCGCTCCTGGAGCATGGCCGTCTCGTTGGCGATGAAGGCATTGAACTGGCCGCGCATGTCGTCGGTCAGGATCTTGCCGCGTCCGCTACGCACCGATTCCGTCACGTCCTGCCCCGTGCGGCGGCGCTCGATCATCTCTTCGGTGAACTTGATCCATTCGGCATGGGCGCGCCGCACCCGCGTCAGGCGGTCGACCTGGGCCGGGTTGTCGTCGACCAGTTTGACGAGCGAATCCATTTCGGCCTCGACCTTGGGCTTGGAGACCACGTAGGGGCCGAGGAAGCTCTCGTCGCCGGCGATCAGGTAGCCGCGCATGCCGGTTTCCATCTCGGACACCAGCCTGCTGACCTCGGTGGCGCTGCCGATCACGCGCTGTGAATGCTCGACCCAGCTCAGCACGTTGACCAGGTAGGCGATGATGGCGACGAAGACGCCGGCGCTCAGCACGCTCAGGCCGAGCGGCAGCGCAACGTTGCGGGTCAGGATGCGCCGAAATTGGGAATTATCGATGGAAGAGCCGGTCATTCGTTGCGATTATCTTAAGAAAAATATCCTAAGTTTAACGCAATCGTGAAAACATTGGTCCGCTCAACCGTGCGCAGCCCGGTTCTTTACATTTGTATTTACAAGTGCAAATACGGCTTCAGGTAAGGCGCGGTCCTGCTGGTCCGGCTCCGGGCGACCTGCTCGGGCGGACCGGCCGCCACCACGGTCCCGCCCTCGTCGCCGGCGCCGGGGCCGATGTCGATCACCCAGTCGCAGGCGGCGACCACGCGCATGGTGTGCTCGACCACGACGACCGTGTTGCCGGCGTCGACCAGGCGCTGGAGCTGGACGATCAGGCGGTCGACGTCGGACGGATGCAGGCCGGTGGTGGGCTCGTCCAGCACGTACAAGGTATTGCCGCGGCCGGTGCGCTGCAGCTCGGTGGCCAGCTTGATGCGCTGGGCCTCGCCGCCGGACAGTTCGGTGGCCGGCTGGCCCAGGCGCAGGTAGCCCAGCCCGACCTCGCGCAGCACTTCCAGCGAGCGTTCGACCAGCGGTTCGCCGGCGAAGAATTGCGCCGCCGCGTCCACCGTCATGTCCAGCACCTCGGCGATGTTGCGGTCGTTCCAGGTCACTTCCAGGGTTTTCGCGTTGTAGCGCGCCCCGTTGCAGACCGGGCAAGGCGCATACACGCTGGGCAGGAACAGCAGCTCGACCATGACCGAGCCTTCGCCGGCGCAGTTCTCGCAGCGGCCCTTGGCCACGTTGAAGGAAAAGCGGCCGGCGTCGTAGCGCCGCGCCTTCGCCGTTTTCGTCGCGGCGAAGAGTTTGCGCACCTGGTCGAAGAGGCCCGTGTAGGTCGCCAGGTTCGAGCGCGGCGTGCGCCCGATCGGCTTCTGGTCGACCCGCACCATGCGCCGCACGGCTTCCATGCCGGCGACGATGCGGCCTTCGAGCGGCAGCGCCGCTTCCTGTTCCAGCTCGTCGCCCTCTTCAAGCTCCGCCGCTGGTGCGCCCTGCCCCAGCTCCCGCGCCACCAGCTCGACCAGCACCTGGCTGACCAGGCTCGAAGATCGGAAGAGCAC
>DNCF01000388.1:0-491 GCA_003484545.1 Massilia sp.
TTGTCGGCATCGTCCGCGTCCGGCTCGGGCAAGGGCAGTTCGCGCCGGCGCGGCTCCTCGTGCTTGAGGATCAGGAGGCGCGCCACGCCGAACAGGAAGTGCTGCAGCGTCCCGCGCAGCGCATCGAAGGCAAAGCGCCCGGTCAGCAGGCCCATGAAGCATTCCTGCACGATGTCGGCGGCGGTGTCGGCCGAACCGCAGCGCAGCAGGGCGAAACGGTACAGCGGGCCCTGGTGGCGCCGGTACAGGGCCGCGAAGGCGGGGGCCTGTCCGGCGCGTACCTGGCGCAGCAATTCGTCGTCTGTGGTGGCGGGTGTGATGGTCATGGTGTCATCTCTCACCCGTATTCCGCTCAGCAGGCCGGAAAGTTCCAACTATTTTTTGTCGCGCCTGGCAAAGCCTTCCTGATGCTCCCGGCGCGCCTGGCGCTACGATAGTCAGTCGACCCAGTTCACGCGTTCGAACTTGTTGCGGAAGTCCTCGGGCATGGC
>DNCF01000388.1:510-2416 GCA_003484545.1 Massilia sp.
AGAACACGAAGCCGGACTTGGCCATGGCGACCAGTTTCCTGTCGCGCGGGCGGGTGATGCGGAAGATGATGTCGCCGCCGTACTTGTTGAAGTCCATCACGCCGACCTCGAACAGCAACTGGTCGCGCGCGTGCGCTTCGGCGCGGTAGGTCGTGGCCAGGTCGGTGACGATGATGCCGGTGCCGTCGCGCTCGGTTTCGGGGACGCCGAATTCGAACAGGAAGCGGGCCCGCGCCTCGGAGATCATCGAGATCATCGAGTCGTTGCCGAGGTGGTTGGCGCCGTTGATGTCGGTGACGCGCACCGTCAAGGGCGTGGAGTAGTAATACTGGTCTTCGGGGAAGTCGAGATGTAAGCGTGCCATCCGAAGATTCTAACCCCATCAGGCGCTGGGACCCCTCACAATTTTGTAGACGCGGCCATTGCCGCTGACGATGTACAGCTCGCCGGCGCCGTCGCGCCCGAAGGAAACGACCTGTCCGGGCGAGGCGATGGCCCAGTCGCGCTGCTCGCCGACGCTGGTGCCGTTGGCCAGGAAACTCTTCAGGAAGCCGCGGCAGTAATCCGAGTAGAAATAGTGCCCGGCCAGCTCGGGCAGCGCGCCGCCGCGGTAGACGTAGCCGCCGGTGATCGAGCAGCCGTTGACATCGTCCGGCCCGTGTTCGTACTCGAAGGCGGGCAAGGTCAGGCCGACCTGGTTGCAGATGCCGGTGCCATAGCAGGCCGTGCCTTCCATGATGTCCCAGCCGTAGTTCAGCCCGCCCTGGAGCACGGACGCGATGTCGATCTCTTCGCGCTCGTTCTGGCCAACGTCGGCAATGTAGAGCTGTTCGCCGTCGAAGGCGAAGCGCCAGGGATTGCGCAGGCCGGAAGCCCAGATTTCCGGGCGCCGTCCGGGCTGGTTGAGGTAGGGATTGTCAGGCGGAATGGTGTAGGGCTGGCCGGCGCTGGCGCCGCGCACGTCCACCCGCAGCAGCTTGCCCAGGGTGCTGGCGAGGTTCTGGGCGTTGCCCATCGGGTCGCCCGCGCCGCCGCCGTCGCCTGTGGCGGCATACAGGAAGCCGTCCGGCCCGAAGGCGACCAGGCCGCCGAAATGGTTGTCGTACTGCGGGTGCGGGACGCGCAGGATCACCAGGCCCGAGGTGGCGTCGGCCACGTTCGGCAGCGGCGAGCTGCTGAAGCGTTCGACCACGATGTCCTGCTGGGGATCGATATAGTAGACGTAGAAGTAGCCGTTGCGGGCGAAGTCGGGGTCGAAGGCCATCGACAGCAGCCCGCCCTCGCCGCCGGTGAAGACGCGCGCGCTGATGTCGAGCCAGGGCACCGTCAGCGTATTGCCGTTCTGCAGCACGCGGATGACGCCCCTACGCTCGACCACGAACAAGCGCTCGTCGCCGGCCGGCGCTGCCACGAAGATCGGGTCGTCGAAGTTGCCGCCGACCTGGGACAAGGCCAGCGTGAGCGTCCCGGCGCCATAGGCGACGACGGCGCCGGCCGTGGCGCCGGCGTTGACGATGACGCTCTGGGTGGTCGGGGTGGGCGTGTAGGTGCCGGAGCCGACCGCGACGTCGGACGCGGCGACCGTGTAGCTGCCCGGCGCCAGGTTGTCCAGTGTTTGCGAGCCCGTGAGGTCTTGCGTGAAATTGTTCGGACCGGTGACGCGCACGGCGGCATTCGTGCCGGCGGGCAGGGCGGTGATGCTCACTTGCAGGGAGCCGGTGGTGGCGACGGGGGGCGGAGCGGGAACGCTGCCGGGATTGCCGCCGCCGCCGTCGCAGGCGGCCAGCAGGAACAGCATGGGCAGGAGGGACAGCAGGAACTTCCGTGCGCGATCGACCAGCATGATAGGCCTCCACAGGAATGAGCACATCCACGCGGACCATTCTGCCAGCGCGCCCGAACCCAA
>DNCF01000388.1:2638-2827 GCA_003484545.1 Massilia sp.
TGCCAGCGCGCCCGAACCCAACTGCGCACGCTACGACGGGGAAATTCTCCTCGTGCCCAGGCTGGGCTCAGGGAGCGGCCTGGGCCGAGGGCGGGCGCTGGCGGGTCTTGGCGACCACGCCCGCCGGGTCGATCAGGATCACGAATTCGGCGAAGCGCCCGCCGCCCGCGGGCGACTGGTAGACCCAGG
>DNCF01000388.1:3095-3238 GCA_003484545.1 Massilia sp.
CGGGCGACTGGTAGACCCAGGCTTCGTAGCCGCTGTCGAACACGACGGCCTTGGTCTGGCCGAAGCGGGCCAGCAGCTCGGCCTTGGTGGTGGTGCCGGGCACGACCGCGGCGGCGAGGCGGTCGGCCGGCACCTGGGTGCCG
>DNCF01000390.1 GCA_003484545.1 Massilia sp.
ATGGGCGACGACGGCGCCGGTGCTGGCGCCGAACAGGCCCAGGGGCAGGGGCGCGCTCAGGGGTTCGGTTCCGAGCCAGGTCGCGGCCGCGTGCAGGCGCCGGGAGAGCAGGGCGATGTCGAAGCGGTTTTGCTGGACCGCGTCTTCCTGCGGCGTCAGCAGGTCGAGGAGGAGGGTGGCGACGCCGGCCGCGCGCAGCTGGGCGGCGACGTAGTTGTTGCGCGGGCTGAAGCGTCCGCTGCCGCTGCCATGCGCGAACAGCACCACGCCGATGGGCGTGGCCGGCAGTTCGAACATGCCGTCGAGGTCGGCCGTCCCGGCCGGAACGGTCACGGGAATGTTGCGCGTCACGATGTGGCAGGGAAAACGATCAACGTGCTGGGGCGAATACGGCTTTGACCCGCGACGGGCAAAAAAATTCCGGCGGGCCTGGGAGGCTCGCCGGAATGCGGTGCCGGACATCGGCGCCGGATCGCGATCCGGTCGCGATCCGGTCGCGGATTAGTCGCGGATCAGTCGCGAATCTCCAGCTTGCGGTTCAGCGACAGCGCCGCCAGCGAGCCGACCGCGCCCGACAGCAGGTAGAGGCTGACGTAGCCCAGGCCGAAATGGGCCGACAGGCCGAGTGCGACCAGCGGGGCGAAGGCGGCGCCGACCAGCCAGGCCAGGTCCGAGGTCAGTGCCGCGCCGGTGTAGCGGAAGCGCTGCTGGAAGTTCGAGGTCACGGCGCCGGCCGCCTGGCCGTACGACAGGCCGAGCAGGGCGAAACCGATCAGGATGAAGGCGTTCTGGCCGGCTTCGCCGCCGTCCATCAGCATCGGCACGAAGGCCGAGAAGATCGCGATCAGGGCCGCCAGGGTGCCCAGGGTGGTGCGGCGGCCGACCTTGTCGGCGACCAGGCCGGAAACCAGGATGCAGACCGCCGCGATCGCCGCGCCCCACATCTGCAGGTAGAGGAAGTCGCTGATCGGGCGGGTGTCGTAGAGCTGGATCCAGGACAGCGGGAACACCGTCACCAGGTGGAACAGGGCGTAGCTGGCCAGCGCAGCCAGGGCGCCGATCACGATGTTGGTGCCCTGGGTGCTGACCAGTTCGCCGACCGGGGCCGGGTCCAGTTCATGGGCGTCGAGCAGGCGCGAGTATTCGGTGGTCGAGACCAGGCGCAGGCGCGCGAACAGGGCGACGACGTTGATCGCGAAGGCGACGAAGAAGGGGAAGCGCCAGCCCCAGACCAGGAAGTCGTCGGTCTGCAGGTTGTCGATCAGGTAGGCGAACAGGCCGGCGGCGATCAGGAAGCCGAGCGGGGCCGAGAGCTGGCCCAGCATCGCGTACCAGCCGCGCTTGTGCTCGGGAGCGTTCAGGGCCAGCAGCGAGGGCAGGCCGTCCCAGGAGCCGCCCTGGGCCACGCCCTGGGCGATGCGCATCAGGGCCAGCAGGACGATCGAGGTGGTGCCGATCTGGGCATAGGTTGGCAGGAAGGAAATGGTGACCGTGGCGGTACCGATCAAAAATAGCGCCAGGGTCAGTTTTATCTCGCGACTGAAGCGCTGCTGGATTGCCATGAAGACAACAGTTCCGATTGGGCGCGCGATGAATGCGAACGCGAAAATCGTAAACGAGTAGAGTGTGCCCTCAAGCCGGTCGGCCCACGGGAAAAAAACTGCCGGAAAAACCAGCACCGAGGCGATGGCGTAGACGAAGAAGTCGAAATATTCGGAGGCGCGGCCAATGACCACACCGACTGCTATTTCGCCCGGCGATATGTGGGCATCGCGGGCATTGATGTTGCGGGCCCCGCTGTGCGGGGCCGTGATCGGAGCGGCACCTGCGCCGCCGTACGTATTCGAGCTTTGCATATCTTCGTCTCCAGGTAGGTCAGGTCAACGCCTCCGCATTCCCCTGGCCTGGGCAAGGGTGGGACAAAACGTCCAATGTGCAACGAAGGCCGTTAGCAGTACAGTAGCATGTTCTCATTCCCATGTAACGTTAGATACCTAGCATGATTCCTAAAATTGTCCGTCCCGGACTTTCCTTGCTCCTGCTTGCAGTGCTGTCCGGCTGCAACACGGTGGTGATGAATCCCTCCGGCGACATTGCAAAGCAGCAGGCAGAACTGATCACCATATCGGTCCTGCTCATGTTGATCATCATCGTCCCGGTGATGATCCTGACCGTCGTCTTCGCCTGGAAGTACCGCAAGGGCGCCAACGCGAGATACGAACCGGACTGGGACCATTCGACCAAGCTCGAACTCGTGATCTGGGGCGCGCCGCTCCTGATCATCATCGCGCTGGGCCTGATCACCTGGATCAGCACCCACAAGCTCGACCCGTATCGTCCGCTGGATCGCATCGACGAACACCGCCCGGTCACGGCCGAGCACAAGGTGCTCGAAGTGCAGGTCGTGTCGCTGGACTGGAAGTGGCTCTTCATCTACCCGGAGCAGGGCATCGCGACGGTCAATGAGCTGGTTACCCCGATCGACACCCCGATCCGCTTCAAGCTGACCTCGTCGACCGTGATGAACACCTTCTACATCCCGACCCTGGCCGGCATGATCTACACGATGCCGGGCATGGAAACGACCCTGAACGCCGTCCTGAACAAGACCGGCGACTACAAGGGCCTGTCGGCGCACTTCAGCGGCGACGGTTTCTCGCACATGCGTTTCGCCTACAAGGGCGTGACCGCGGGCGACTTCGACGCCTGGGTCCAGAAGGTCAAGAGCTCGGGCGGCGCACTGTCGCGCGACGAGTACCTGGCCCTGGAAAAGCCGTCGGAAAAGGATCCGGTGCGCACCTACGGCACCGTCCAGCCGGCCCTGTTCAACGCGGTCGTGAACCGTTGCGTGGCCGAAGGCGCCGTCTGCATGAACGAGCAGATGCATGCCGACATGCAGCGTCACCGCAACGACGTGGCCATCCGCAACCTGCAGGATGCGACGCGCCAGGTGGCCCAGGCGGAAGCCGCGGCCGAGGTGTGCGAAACCCCTACTAATTCTGTGAAGAAGTAACCATGCAAGACTCTTTTGACTTGACGAAGCTTATCTTCGGTCGGCTCAGCTGGGACGCGATTCCGTTCCACGAGCCCATCCTGATCGGTACCTTCGCCGGCGTGCTCGTTGGTGGCCTGGCCCTCTTGGCCCTGATCACCAAGTTCCGCCTGTGGGGTACCTTGTGGCACGACTGGTTCACCAGCATCGACCACAAGAAAATCGGCATCATGTACATGGTGCTCGGCCTGATCATGTTCCTGCGCGGCTTCGCCGACGCCCTCATGATGCGCGCCCAGCAGGCGATCTCGTTCGGCGAGAATGCCGGCTTCCTGCCGCCGCACCACTACGACCAGGTCTTCACCGCCCACGGCGTGATCATGATCTTCTTCGTGGCGATGCCGTTCGTGACCGGCCTGATGAACTACGTGGTGCCGCTGCAGATCGGCGCGCGCGACGTGGCCTTCCCGTTCCTGAACAACTTCTCGTTCTGGATGACCGCCATGGGCGCCGTCCTGGTGATGGCTTCGCTGTTCGTCGGCGAATTCGCACGCACCGGCTGGCTGGCCTTCCCGCCGCTGTCGGGCATCCTGGCGAGCCCGGGTGTCGGGGTCGACTACTACATCTGGTCATTGCAGATCGCGGGTGTGGGTACACTCTTGTCAGGTGTTAACCTGGTCGTGACCATCATCAAGATGCGCGCACCGGGCATGGACCTGATGAAGATGCCGGTCTTCACCTGGACCTCGCTGTGCACCAACATCCTGATCGTGGTCTCGTTCCCGATCCTGACCGCCGTGCTGGCCATGCTGGGCATGGACCGCCTGTTCGACACCGCCTTCTTCACGAACGACCGCGGCGGCAACGCCATGATGTACGTGAACCTGATCTGGATCTGGGGCCACCCGGAGGTGTACATCCTGATCCTGCCGGCCTTCGGCATCTTCTCGGAAGTCGTCGCGACCTTCTGCGGCAAGCGCCTGTTCGGCTACACCTCGATGGTGTACGCGACCGTCGTCATCATGGTGCTGTCGTACCTGGTCTGGCTGCACCACTTCTTCACCATGGGCAGCGGCGCGAGCGTCAACTCGTTCTTCGGCATCACCACGATGATCATCTCGATCCCGACCGGCGCGAAGATCTTCAACTGGCTGTTCACCATGTACCGCGGCCGTATCCGCTTCGAACTGCCGATGATGTGGACCATCTCGTTCATGCTGACCTTCGTCATCGGCGGCATGACCGGCGTGATGCTGGCCATCCCGGCTGCCGACTTCGTGCTGCACAACTCGCTGTTCCTGGTGGCGCACTTCCACAACGTGATCATCGGCGGCGTGCTGTTCGGCCTGTTCGCCGGCATCAACTACTGGTTCCCGAAGGCCTTCGGCATCAAGCTGGACCAGTTCTGGGGCAAGATCTCGTTCTGGCTGTGGTCGATCGGCTTCTGGTTCGCCTTCATGCCGCCGTACATCCTGGGCTTCATGGGCGTCACCCGCCGCATGAGCCACTTCGAAGATCCGGAACTGCAGCCGCTGTTCATGATCTCGCTGTTCGGCACCCTGATGATCGCCGGCGGTATCGGCGCGCTGCTGATGCAGTTCTTCATGACCTGGAAAAACCGCGACAAGCTGCGCGACGTCACCGGCGACCCGTGGGACGGCCGTACCCTGGAATGGTCGACCTCGTCGCCGCCGCCTGACTACAACTTCGCCTTCACGCCGGTGGTGTACGACAACGACACCTTCGCCGACATGAAGAAGAACGGCTGGAAGCGTCCGCTGAACGACTACGTCGAGATCCACATGCCGAAGAACACCTGGGCAGGCTTCGTCATCGCCGCGCTGTCGATGGTGATGGGCTTCGGGATCATCTGGCACATGTGGCTGCTGACCGGCGTGTCGTTCGTCGCCATGATGGCCGCGATCATCGTCCACACGTTCAACTACAAGCGCGATTTCTACATCTCGGCCGAAGAAGTGACCCGTACCGAGAACGCACGTACTAAATTGCTGGAAGCTCATGTCTAACAATCACGCAACGACCATGAACGGCGCCGTCGGCGGCGCCGCCGCGCGCGAATACCACGTGCGCGAGCATCATCCGGAGAACGGCACCCTGCTGGGCTTCTGGATCTACCTGATGAGCGACTGCCTCATCTTCGCCTCGCTGTTCGCGACCTACGCCGTACTGGGCCGCAACTACGCGGGCGGCCCGACCGGGGCCGAACTGTTCGACCTGCCGCTGGTGGCCATCAACACGGCCTTCCTGCTGGTCTCGTCGATCACCTTCGGCTTCGCGATGATCTCGGCCCAGGCCAAGAAGCTGGGCGCGGCCCAGCTCTGGCTGGGCATCACCGGCCTGCTGGGCGCCTGCTTCCTGGGCCTGGAACTGTACGAGTTCTACCACCTGATCCACCAGGGTGCGGGTCCGTCGCGCAGCGGCTTCCTGACCGCGTTCTTCTCGCTGGTCGGCACCCACGGCCTGCACGTGCTGTTCGGTATCGTGTGGCTGGTGACGCTGATGTTCCAGCTCGCCAAGCACGGCCTGTCGGTTGAAAACATGCGCCGCCTGTCCTGCCTGTCGATGTTCTGGCACTTCCTGGACGTCGTCTGGATCTTCGTGTTCACCTTTGTCTACCTGATGGGAGTCCTGCCATGAGCGCCCACCACCACAACGACGCCCTCCATGGCCACGGCCATGGCGACGAGCCGGGCGTGCACTACAGCCTGAAGGACTACACGATCGGCTTCGTGCTGGCAGTGATCCTGACCGTGATCCCGTTCTGGCTGGTCATGGGCAACGTGCTGCCGCCGGAGACGACCAAGTTCGTCATCCTCGGCTTCGCCGCGGTCCAGCTGGTCGTGCACATGATCTACTTCCTGCACCTGAACGCGAAATCGGAAGGCGGCTGGAACATGATGGCGCTGATCCTGACCCTGATCCTGCTGGTGATCGTGCTCTCGGGCTCGATCTGGGTCATGTACCACATGAACGCCAACATGATGCCTGGCATGGGCGACGCCGCCGCCGTGACCGGTCACGGCGCGCACGACATGCAATGATGTCGATGCACGGTCAAGCAGCCGTCCGGCCGCGCACATTCGGCCGGGCGATCCTCGCGATCCTCGGGCTGCTCCTGATCGTGCTGTTCGCGGGGCTGGGAACCTGGCAGGTGGTTCGCCTGCAGTGGAAACTGGCCCTGATCGAAAGGGTAGAAACCCGCACCCGCGCGTTGCCGGTGGCACCGCCACCCGCAACGCGCTGGGCGGACATCTCGAAAGAATCCGACGAGTACCGGCGCGTGCGTCTGTCCGGCCGCTTCCTCTACGACTACACCACGCCCGTCCAGGCAGTCTCCGACCTGGGCGCCGGCTTCTGGCTCCTCACCCCCCTGTGCACCACCGACGGCGCCATCGTCCTGGTGAACCGCGGCTTCATTCCCGCCTCCGGCAATACCGCGCAGCGCTATCCCGCGCGCCGCGCCGAGGGCAATCCCTGCGCCGCGGCCGCCGGTCCGGCGCACACGTTGACCGGCCTGCTGCGCATCGCCGAGCCGGGCGGCGGCTTCCTGCGCAGATCGGGAGAGCACACGT
>DNCF01000389.1 GCA_003484545.1 Massilia sp.
TCGAACCAGAGATTGCGGGTCCGCGGCGCGCCCCGCGCCATCGCCTCGACCAGCACGCCCAGCACCGCGCGCGCCGGCGAATCCTCGAAACCGGGTCCGGAGCCGGCCAGGTGGGCGACCTGCACCACCACGTCGGGCGCCGCCGGCAGCACCTGCTCGAGGAAGATCCGCGCCTGCTCCTCGCCGTAGGGACGCCGCTTGCCGATGTTGGCGCGCAGGTGGATCACGATCGCCATGCGTTTGGCGTTGGCGGCGGCGAAGACCTCGCGCAGGCGCGCGGCATGGGCGGGATGCTCGAGCTGGACGTCCGAATTGCCGAGGTGGAGCTTGATGCCGTGGCGCAGTCCGGGAATGCTGGCGCAGCGGTGCAGCTCGACCAGCGCGTAGTCCTTCAGCGGGTTGAAACCGCAAAAGGCGCGCAAGCGATCAGGAAATTGCGCGGCCTGGGCGGCGGTCCAGTCGTTTTCGGCCCGCACCCGCCGGTATTCGTCGTCGACCTGGCGCGCCGGACTGCCATACATATAGGCGGTGGACAGCAGGACGCCCTTGCGAATGCCGGCGGCGTCGAGGAGCGCGACGACCTCATTCGCCCCCAGAAGGGCCAGACCGGCATCCGGCCCCGCCAAGGCAATGGCCTCCCTGCTAAAGACGTGCTGGTGGAAATCGCCGGCGGGCTGGGCATGGGCCATGGCCGGGAGCACGAGCAGGCCAAAAGCCAGTAGACGAGAGAGCCTGTGAGCGAGCATGCCTGCCTTTCTCCGACGCCCAGGGAGTACGCGGTGGCCTGAGCACGAGGCTGGCCGCTCGGGGCCCGCTTCCCGCCGCACCCGAAAGTTTCCCGTTGACAAGATCTGTCTCCCTGGCGAACCGTCAGGGTTCGATCATCTCATGTCACCACCATGCGCCGCCAGCTTCGCAAAAACCTGCTTCCTTCGTCATCGGACTGTTTTCCTCGGCGCTGTCTTTCAAATTCGGGCCGCGCCCTGTAGATGCTCCAGGGCGCGGCAACACCTGGCTGAACTGGTTCAAGCTTCGGCGCGAAGAAAGCCTGCCCACGATGGCGTTCAAGATCGGGACCTATAGTGTGGCGGCGCCGACTGCGATTGTCGCCCTTTCCGTACTCGGCGCCACCGTCATGGTGTTTTCGGCATCGGTGCTGGCGGCCGCACCCGCGCTCGGCATGTTTGCCGGCGAACGTTACATCGCGGAATACGTCGTCGGCCCCGCGCATTGCGCGCCGGCGCGCACGCGGCTCGAGCGGCTGGAGCCCGCGCCAAGGAAGGGCAAGGTCCACAAGCACGCGAACTGCGTACGGATCAGGACTGAACGGGGCCTTTGCCAGCAGGGGCGCGTCGTGTTCGCCACGACGAGCGCCATCCTGCTGTTCGACCCCGCTACGGGCCATCTCTCCAGGGTGCCCACGAAAGGCGCCGTGATCGATACCCTCGCCCGGCTCGACGCGCCGGCAAGCTGCCCGCCGCTGGCGCGCGGCGCCGTGCTCACCCCTACCCCGGCCGCGGAGACTGCGACGGCGGAACAGAGGACTCGCCAGTAGCCCGGCCGGCCTGCGCTCGTTTCCTGCGGTGTGATGCCTGTCTGGCATGCCATGCGATGATTGTCGCCAGCGCCCCCCGCGCCCCGGAACCCGGCCCGGCCCGCCGGCTGGAGACATGCGCCGCACCATGACCGACATCCTGATCATCCTTTTCCTGATCCTCCTGAATGGCGTGTTCGCGATGTCGGAACTGGCGCTGGTATCCGCCAAGCGACTGCGCCTGGAAAAGCAGGCCGAGGAAGGCAGCCGCGGGGCGCATGCGGCGCTGAAGCTGGCGGACAATCCCAGCCACTTCCTCTCCACCGTCCAGGTCGGGATCACCTTGATCAGCATCTTCAACGGCGCCTTCGGCGAAGCCTCGCTGGTGGCGCGCATGGTGCCCTGGCTGGAGTCGATGCCGCTGACCCAGCCCTACGCCTACCAGATCGCGCTCGGCCTGGTGGTGGTGTGCATCACCTTCGCCTCGATCATCCTCGGCGAACTGGTCCCGAAGCGGATCGCCATGCAGTACCCGGAAGCGATGGCGACCCTGATCGCGCCGCCGCTGCGCATGCTGTCGACGGTCATGTCGCCGTTCGTGAAGATCCTGGCCCTCAGCACCGAGGCGATCGCGCGCCTGATCGGGATCGGCGGCCACAAGGACGAAACGCCGACCGAGGAAGACATCACCGGCATGATCAAGGAAGGGACCGACGCCGGGGTGTTCGAGAAGACCGAATACGACATCGTCTCGCGCGCGCTGCGCCTGGACGACCGCCACCTGAAAGCGCTGATGACGCCGCGCGTGGACATGGTCTTCATCGACCTCGAGGGCGAGCGCGGCGCCCTGCTGCGGCGCATCGCCGAGAGCCAGTACAGCCGCTTTCCCGTGTGCCGCGGCGACCGTTCGCAGGTGGTCGGCTTCATCCATACCGGCGTCCTGTTCGAACAGGCCGTGCGCGCCGGCTCGCTCGACGCGATCGATATCGAGGCGGCGGTGCAGGAGATCCTGTACGTGCCCGAGACGGTGAGCGCGATGGGCGTGCTCGAGCTGTTCAAGAAGAACAACGCCGAGCTGGGCCTGATCGTCGACGAGTACGGCGACATCCAGGGCATGGTGACCATGACCGACCTGATGAGCGCACTGGTGGGCGACGTCACCGTGATCGGCGAGGAGCACGACCCGGACGCCGTGCAGCGCGAGGACGGCAGCTGGCTGCTGGACGGCGGCATCGTCCTCGACCGTTTCCGCGACCTGTTCGATGCCGGCCTGCGCTTTCCCGCCGAGGACCAGGGCGCCTACCACACGCTGGCCGGCTTCCTGCTCTACCAGTTCGGCTACATCCCGCGCCCGTCCGACAGCCTGGCCTGGGACGCCTGGCGCTTCGAGGTGGTCGACATGGACGGCAACCGGATCGACCGCGTCCTGGTAACCCACGCGCCCTTGCCGCCGGCGCCGGCGCCCGACGAGCAGCACGCGGGCGGGCGCGAGGCCTGAAGCGGGCGGCCGGGCGTGGCGGTGCAGCAACGGCTGTAGCATTTGCTTACACGAATTG
>DNCF01000001.1:0-345 GCA_003484545.1 Massilia sp.
CGCTCGATGATGAGCGTGCAGTCGTCCCTCGTGATGGTCCCGATCTACGAATTCGGTAACGAAGCGACCAAGCAGAAATACCTGCCGAAGCTGGCCACCGGCGAATGGATCGGCTGTTTTGGTTTGACCGAACCGAACCACGGCTCCGACCCGGGCTCGATGGTGACCCGCGCCCGCAAAGTCGACGGTGGTTATGCGCTCACCGGCTCGAAGATGTGGATCACGAATTCCCCGGTCGCCGACGTGTTCGTCGTCTGGGCCAAGGACGACGAAGGCGCGATCCGCGGTTTTGTCCTGGAAAAGGGCTGGGAAGGCTTGTCGGCGCCGGCGATCCACGGCAAGTTC
>DNCF01000001.1:445-3842 GCA_003484545.1 Massilia sp.
GCGCCTGGGCCGCATGAAGGATGAGGGCACGGCCGCGGTCGAGATCACCTCGATCATGAAGCGCAATTCCTGCGGCAAGTCGCTCGACATCGCCCGCACCGCGCGCGACATGCTGGGCGGTAATGGCATCTCCGACGAATTCGGCATCATCCGCCACATGGTCAACCTCGAGGTGGTCAACACCTACGAGGGCACGCACGACATCCACGCCCTGATCCTGGGCCGCGCGCAGACCGGTATCGCCGCGTTCTGATAGCGCCAGTGCATGCGCAGGGCGGGCCCGACACGCGTCGGAGCCCGCCTTTTTTATGCCACCCGCATGGCCACAAACCGTGTTTATCCGGCAACATTACAAATTATTCGTAAATACACTAACGAATCCGCACAGATTTCGCGTTACCATGTGTTTAATCAATTAATCCTCCGATAGTGTTCCACCAACCTCAATCGCGCGGAACATGTACTCCACTGACACTTCGGCGTCGACCAACTCCCGGGCCCAGGGGTCATCGGCTTTGTCGCTCGATCTGTTGCTCAGTAACCTGCCCGGTACGGTGTACCGCTGCCTGAACGATCCCGAGTGGACCATGGAGTTCATCAGCGCTGGCGTCGAGAAGCTGACCGGCTACCCGGCCTCGGCCTTCATCGGCGAACATGCGCTCTCGTTCGCCAGCCTGATCCATCCCGACGACCGCTCGAAGGTGGCCGACGACACGAACGCCGCGATCCGCGACCGCCGCTCTTACCAGCTGAGCTACCGCATCACCAACGCCGCCGGCCAGTTGCGCTGGGCCTGGGAGCAAGGAGCCGCCGTCTACGACGAGCGCGGCGCCGTGGTGGCGCTCGAAGGTTTTATCGCCGACATCACCGTGGTGCGCCGCGCCGACATGCTGGCCCTGGAGCAGGCCTCGCTGCTGGACAAGGCGCACGACGCCATCTTCGTCATGGACATGAGCGCCCGCATCACCTACTGGAACAGGGGCGCCGAACGCCTGTACGGCTGGACCGCCGAGGAAGCGCGCGGCCAGCACATGCCCGACCTGCTGTGCGACGACCACGGCGCCTACAGCGAAGCCTGGCGCCAGGCGATCGAGGAAGGAGAATGGTCGGGCGAGCTGTCCCAGCACCGGCGCGACGGCAGCCCGATGCAGGCCGACACGCGCTGGACCGTGGTGCGGTCCGACCCCGTCGCCGGCGTGCCTCAGAAGATCCTGATCATCAGCACCGACATCAGCGAACGCAAGAGCAACGAGGCGCGCATCCACCGGCTGGCCTATTTCGACGCCCTGACCGAGCTGCCGAACCGCGCCAGCCTGCTCGACCACCTGCGCCGCGCCCTGGTCGGCAGCGCGCGCTCGCGCAAGTTCGGCGCGCTGATGTTCTGCGACCTCGACAACTTCAAGACCCTGAACGACACCCACGGCCACGCTGCCGGCGACATGCTGCTGCAGGCGGTGGCGCGCCGGCTCGAGCACAGCGTGCGCGAAGCCGACATGGTGGCGCGCCTGGGCGGCGACGAATTCGTGATCCTGGTGCCGCCCGAGGAGGACACGCCGGAAGCGGCCGCGCACCAGGCCGAGACGGTGGCGGCGAAGATCGTCGCGGCGATGGCCACGCCCTTCCAGCTGGCCGACTTCATGTACGCGGTCTCGACCAGCGTGGGCGTGACCATGATCAGTGGCGTGACCGACACGGTCGAATCGGCGCTGAAGCAGGCCGACACCGCGATGTACCAGGCCAAGGCCGCCGGACGCAACACCTTCCGCTTCTTCGATCCGGACATGCAGGCCGCCTGGAGCGCGCGCTCGGAACTCGAAAGCGGCCTGCGGCGCGCTCTGCGCAACCACGAGTTCATGCTCTACTACCAGCCCCAGCTCGACGGCAACAGCCGCGTGATCGGCGCCGAGGCCCTGTTGCGCTGGCGCCTGCCCAGCGGCGAGATGCTCTACCCGACCGAGTTCATCAAGGCGGCCGAGGAAACCAGCCTGATCGTCGACATCGGCCGCTGGGTGCTGGCCACGGCCTGCGCCGAGCTGGCCGGCTGGCAGCGCAACCCGGCCACGCAGCACCTGTCGCTGTCGGTCAACGTCAGCGCGCGCCAGTTCGTCGAACCGGATTTCGTCGCGATGACCCAGGAGATCCTGGCGGCGACCGGCGTCGATCCGCACGGCCTGAAATTCGAGCTCACCGAGACCCTGGTCGTCACCGATTTCACGCACACGGTGCAGACCATGGAAACCCTGCGCCGGCTCGGCATCACCTTCTCGCTGGACGACTTCGGCACCGGCTACTCGTCGCTGGCCTACCTGCGCAAGCTGCCGCTGGACCAGCTGAAGATCGATTACTCCTTCATGCGCGACGTCCTCACCGACCGCAACGACGCCTCCATCGTGCGCTCGATCATCGCCCTCGGCGGCAGCCTCGGCCTGCAGGTGATCGCCGAAGGCGTCGAGACCCCGGGCCAGCATGCCTTCCTGTCCGAAGCCGGCTGCCACGGCTTCCAGGGCTACCTCTACGAACGCGCCCTCAGCGGCGAACGTTTTACGCGCTACGTGGCCAGCGTGCATTGACGACGCGCTACGGACCTCTTCATCCTGCACGGACGAAAAAAAACCGGCAGGGTTCGCACCCTGCCGGTCGTTCGCGGCAAACGCCGCGTCGTTCTTAGAACTTGTAGCCGACGGCCAGGATGACCGACACCGGATCCAGTTTCATGTTCTGGGTCTGGCCGGTCGAGAAGTTCGCCACGGTGCGCAGGCGGGTCTTGTTGACCGTCATGTCGACGAACCAGCGCTCGTTGAGGTTCGTCACCAGACCGAGCTGGGCGGTGTAGGTGAACTTGTTGTCGATGCTCAGGGTCGTTGCCGGGCCGCCCGGGTTGGTCAGCGCGGTCAGCTTGCCCGAACCGCGTTCCTTCATGAAGTAGGCGTAGGTCGCGCCGATGCCGACGTAAGGACGGAAGGTCGCGCTCGGATCGAAGAAACGGTATTGCAGCAGGGCGATCGCCGGCAATGCCTCGACGGTCGCCAGTTCGCCCGTGCCCTGGATCGAGCCGGCGCCTTTGATCTTGTGCTTGTACGGGGTGCCCAGCGCCACTTCGGCCGAGATGTTGTTGGTCAGGCCGTAGGCGAAGATCAGCACCGGCTGGATGTCGCGGTCGACCGACGCCTTGGTGAACGGGAGGGCCGGACCGCTCAGGTCGCCACTTTCGACTTTCGGGGTCAGCTGGTTGAAGCCGAACTTCGCGGTCAACTGGCCGGCCGATTGCGCCGAAGCGCCGCCTGCGAACGCCAGCGCGGCGGCAGCCACGGTCATTTTCACGACGCTATTGAAACGTACTTTCATTATTTCTCCTGATTCTTATAAGAGCCGCGGTGCCCGCCTGTCGACAGGCGGG
>DNCF01000002.1:0-2202 GCA_003484545.1 Massilia sp.
GGGGTTACTACAGCCACCCGCAGCTGCGCGTCAGCGGACGGGCCGGCCGCGCCGGCGCCGTGCAGGCCGTCACCGGCAGCGCCTGGCTCGACCACGAATGGTCGAGCGAAGCCCTGCAGCCCGATGCCAGCGGCTGGGACTGGGTCGGCGCCAACCTGGACGACGGCTCGGCCCTGATGGCTTTCCAGATAAGAGCCAAGGGAGGTGGTAAACTGTGGGCGCACGCCACCGTGCGCGATCCCCAGGGCCGCGTCACCCGCTATGCGCCCGAGCAGGTCAGCTTTACCCCGACGGCGCGCTGGAAGTCGCCGCGCACGAATGCCGAATATCCGGTCGCAACCGGCATTACGACCGGGGCCACGCGCTGGCAGCTGGTTCCCCTGCAGCAGGACCAGGAACTCGATTCGCGCCGTTCGACGGGCGCCGTCTACTGGGAGGGCGCGGTCAGCGTCGCGCGCGACGGCGTTCCGGCCGGCCGCGGCTACCTCGAGATGACCGGCTACGTGCGCGACATGAAACTATGAACAAAGAGACAGAACAACAACAAGCACCACGATGAGCAAGCCTTCCCCCAGCAGCACCGCATCCACCAACCAGGCCGCCGCGGCCAACGCGGCGAATGCGGCCGCCCCGGCCAAGGGCAGCCTGGCCGCCTTCAAGGGCCTGCTGCCCTTCCTGCGTCCCTATCGCCGCCAGTTCGCCCTGGCCGGCATCGCCCTGCTGTTCGCGGCCGGCGCCACGCTTGCGATTCCCGCCGCCTTCAAGCAGATGATCGACCTCGGTTTCGGCGCGGCCGCCGGCGAGCACAGCATCCGCAACGTCGACGCCACCTTCCTGGCCCTGTTCGCGGTGGCCACCGTGCTCGGGATCGCGACCGCGGCGCGCTTCTACATGGTGTCCTGGCTCGGCGAGCGCGTCACCGCCGACATCCGCGGCGCCGTCTACAGCCACGTCGTCAACCAGAGCCCCGAGTTCTTCGAGACCACCCAGACCGGCGAAGTGCTGTCGCGCCTGACCACCGACACCACCCTGATCCAGACCGTGGTCGGCACCAGCATCTCGCTCGCGCTGCGCAACACCCTGCTGTTCCTGGGCGGCCTGGTGATGCTGTTCGTGACCAGCGCCAAGCTGACCGCCATCATCCTCGGCCTGCTGGTCGCGGTGATCGTACCGATCGTGCTGTTCGGACGGCGCGTGCGCAAGCTCTCGCGCGATTCGCAGGACCGCATCGCCGACGCCTCGGCCCTGGCCGGCGAGATCCTCAACGCCATGCCGACCGTGCAGGCCTACACCCACGAGAAGATCGAGGCGAAGCGCTTCGGCAGCTCGGTCGAAGGAGCGTTCGCGGCCGCCATGCAGCGCATCCGCGCGCGCGCCTTCCTCACCATGCTCGCCATCGTGCTGGTGTTCGGCACCATCGTCTTCGTGCTGTGGCTGGGCGCGCACGCGGTGCTGCAAGGGACGATGACCGGCGGCGACCTCGGCCAGTTCATCCTGTACGCCTCGATCGTGGCCGGCTCGATCGGCGCACTGTCGGAAGTGATGGGCGAAGCCCAGCGCGCCGCCGGCGCCACCGAACGCCTGCTCGAACTGCTGGCGGCCAGGTCGAGCATCCGCAACCCGGCCCATCCGCGCCCGCTGCCTGCACGCGTCGGCACCGGCGGCGGCGCCGCGCTCGCCCTGCGCGACCTGACCTTCGCCTACCCCTCGCGCCAGGACACGGCCGCCCTGTCCCACGTCTCGCTCGACATCAAGCCCGGCGAAACGGTGGCCGTGGTCGGCCCCTCGGGCGCCGGCAAGACCACCCTGTTCCAGCTGCTGCTGCGCTACTACGACCCGCAGGCGGGCGCCATCCTGCTGGACGGCGTCGACATCCGCGACCTCGACCTGCACGTGCTGCGCGGTGCGATCGGCATCGTCCCCCAGGACACCGTGATCTTCTCGGCCGACGCGATGGAAAACATCCGCTACGGCCGTCCCGAGGCCAGCGACGAGGAAGTAATCAAGGCGGCGAAGATGGCCGCCGCCCACGAGTTCATCGAGCGCCTGCCCCAGGGCTACCGCTCCTTCCTCGGCGAGCGCGGCGTACGCCTGTCGGGCGGCCAGCGCCAGCGCATCGCGATCGCGCGCGCCCTGCTGAAGAACCCGCCGCTGCTGCTGCTGGACGAAGCCACCAGCGCGCTCGACGCCGAATCCGAGCGC
>DNCF01000002.1:2482-2844 GCA_003484545.1 Massilia sp.
CTCGACGCCGAATCCGAGCGCCTGGTCCAGGGCGCCCTGGAAGCGGCGATGGTCGGGCGCACCACGGTCATCATCGCCCACCGCCTGGCGACCGTACAGCGGGCCGACCGCATCGTCGTCNNTCGCTGGTGGCCCACGGCGGCATCTACGCCAAGCTGGCGGCCCTGCAGTTCCATCACGTCCACGTTGAACATTGACTATCGATTCGGGCCGGACGCAACAGTTTGAAGTGCCCCGCGTCAACATTTGTTGTTACAGGGCATAACCACGCGTTATGATGGTCGGTCGAAGCGGCATTCCCTTTTACCGAACATGTTCAACACTAAACTGCATACCGTCCGCTGGAGCGTCGGCTCCAAGAT
>DNCF01000002.1:3106-3348 GCA_003484545.1 Massilia sp.
GCGTCGGCTCCAAGATCAGCGTGTTTTCCTTCGCCCTGGTCGGCGCCGTCCTCGCGGCCCTGATCGTGACGATTTCCATGACCACCTCGTCCATGCTGGAGGAGCGCTCCCATCGCAGCATGGACGGCGAACTGCGCGGCGTCGTCAACACGGTCGAGCTGTTCAACAAGACCGTGTCGAACACCGCGGTCAGCTTCGGCAAGATCTTCGCCGCCGATTTCCCGGGCGCCTTCGAGCTCGAC
>DNCF01000004.1 GCA_003484545.1 Massilia sp.
GCGAGGCCGTGCCAGTGGGCGCGGTGGGAGGCGAGGGCGGCGTTGGCGGTGGAGGCGGTGGAGGCGGGGTCGGGCACGGGGGCCTCCTGGCCGGTGTCCAGCAGGTCGATCATGGGTTTGCCGATGACGGCTTCGGCAGGCAGTTGCAGCAGGTGCTCGCAGCCTGCATTCCAGCTGGCAACCAGTCCGGTGTCGTCCACCAGGAAGGCTGTGTTTTCGGTCGCGATGGACGTGTACATGCTGAGCGTCTTTCGGCGGGACATTCCGCCTCGGTTGGACCAAACTAGGCTACACCTGTTCCCGGCGCTTGTCACAGGGGGAGAGCGAGGCTGAGGAAAGAGGCGGGAAGAGGAGGGGGAAAGAAGCGGGGTGAAAGAAGAGGGCGCAAGCAAAAAGCCACGGCGGGGCCGTGGCTTTTTTCTTTCGCCACGGCTCAGCCATGGCCTTGGTTGTTCGCTACGGAGCCGCTCAGGCCGCCGCGCTTTCCTGCTTCGGGGGCAGGGCGACTTCGTCGTTCACGCTGAACTGGTAGTCCTTGAACACGTGCTCGGCCGACAGGATCTGGTAGCTGCCGTCGGCCAGCTTGTGCGTGGTGTCCTTCAGGCGATAAGTGAAATGGCCGCAGGTCCAGCAGTTGTAGTTGCGCATGTGGGTGCACAGGCAGGTCTTGTCCATCACCGACACCGTCTTCAGGTCCGGATTGGCCTGCACCTCGCGGTTGTACGAGTTGATGTAGGCGCAGTTGCCGGTCGCATCGAGCAGGTAGCCGTAGGACTCGCAGCCCGGACGGATGCCCGAGCCGATCGCCGGCGTGCTTTTCAGCATGCGCATCGGGTAGCCGGTCGGCGAGATGCCGTTGACGATGATGTCTTCCTCGCTGGCGCGGAAGTATTCCTGCTTGACGCTGTCGGGCATGCCGCACTCGTGGGTGACGGTAAAGCGGGTCGCCACCTGCACGCCGCCCACGCCTTTTTCCAGGAAGCGCACCGCGTCCGAACCGGTGAACACGCCGCCGGCCGCGATCAGCGGGATGTCGATATTTTCCGCGCGCATGTAGGCCAGGATCTCGTCGATGATCGTGTGCAGGTCGTATTCCTTCCAGTCGAAGCCGAAGCCCAGGTGGCCGCCGGCCAGGGGACCTTCGACGATGACGAAGTCGGGCAGGCGGTTCAGCTTCGAGACCTTGCGCAGGAACAGCTGCAGCGCGCGCACCGAGGACACGATGATGCCGAGCTTCGCTTCGCGGAAGCGCGGGTGGTCCTTGATCAGTTCGAACGAGCCCAGGTGCAGGCCGGCCGACATGGTGATGCCGTCGATGCCCGCGTCCAGCGCCGCCGACAGGCGGGTGCGCAGGGTTTCCTTCGGCGCGTTCATGGTCAGCTTTTCCATGCAGTTCACGAAGATCAGGCCATCGCCCTTCTTCGCCGCCATGGTCGCGCCGACGTGCAGGCGGGTCGCCTCGGCCAGGCGCTCCAGGTCGAACTGCACCACGGACTTGTCCATGTTGTTGATGTTGAACTTGTAGAGCTTGGTCTTGTCCTTGACGAAGGTGGTATCGAACTTGCGGTCCGACACGTCCGGCACCATCGCGTCCGAGATATGGCCGATACCGCCCAGGCGCGCCGCTTCCAGCGCGAGCTCGGAGGTCGAAATGTCCACGCCCATCCCGCCGATCATGATGGGCACATAGTCCTTGTTGCCCAGACGCAGGCGGAAATCATCAACACGTTTCATTGCTATCCTTAAACTACCGTTTGCTCCCGTTCCACGCGGCGACGCCGGCATCGAAACGGGTGTAAGCGACCCCCATTTTACTCCAAGCCCGTGGCGGGAAGGCGTGTACGCGGGTCGCGGCGCGGTCGCGCTGAGGCAGGCTCAGTCGCGGAAGTTGTTGAATGCCAGGGGCAGTTCCTGGACGTCCTTGCGCAGCAGCGCCATGGCGGCCTGCAGGTCGTCGCGCTTGGCGCCGGTGACGCGCACCGATTCGCCCTGGATGCTGGCCTGCACCTTCATCTTGCTTTCCTTGATGACCTTGGTGATCTTCTTTGCGTCCTCGGTCTCGATGCCGTTGCGCACCTTGATGACCTGCTTGACCTTGTCGCCACCGATCTTCTCGACCTTGCCTTCGTCGAGGAAGCGGACGTCGACCTTACGCTTCGTCATCTTACCCACGAGCACGTCACGTACCTGGCCGAGCTGGAATTCGGAGTCGGCGAACAGGGTCAGTTCGCGTTCCTTCTGCTCGACCTTGGCGGAGCTGCCCTTGAAGTCGAAGCGGGTGGTGATTTCCTTGTTCGATTGCTCGACGGCATTCTTCACTTCGACCATGTCTGCTTCGCAGACCACGTCAAACGATGGCATGGTGTTATTCCTTACTAAATAGATGCTGAATTCATGAGTGGCGGTATTTTAACGGACAAGCTTGCCGGACGACCGTGCTTTTTGCCGAGGCGCAGCTTCTTGCCTCTATAATCGACCGGTTTCCAGTACCCCGGACCGCCTTCCATGCACCTCGACCTGCCCATCGAACACGATGTTTCGCTCCAGCGCTTCAACACTTTCGGCCTGCCGGCGCGCGCCCGCCATTACCTGCGCGTGGTCGACGCCGCCCAGCTCGAGCGCCTGCACAGCCACGCGCCGCTGGCCGGCGTGCCGCGCTTCGTGCTCGGCGGCGGCAGCAACGTCCTGCTCGCGCACGACGTCGACGCCGTCGTG
>DNCF01000005.1:0-5636 GCA_003484545.1 Massilia sp.
AGCCGCCGAAACCCTTCACCGGCACCGACCGCAGCGCCTGGTACAAGGCCTTGTACGACATGAGCCCGAGCGGCTCGACCCCGGTGCGCCAGGCCCTGCACGCGGTGGGCAAGATGTACGCCAACCGTTCTCCCTACAACTACGCGGCCGGCAGCGAGGTGGTGCAGTTCGCCTGCCAGCAGAACTTCACCTTCGTCACCACCGACGGCTACTGGAACGGCGGCGCCGCCGACGGCGTGGTCAGCAACGACCAGGAGGAGAGCGCGGCGCGCTTCTGCTCGCGCGCCAAGGGCTGCGTCGACCCGAGCGTGCAGACCGCCAATTCGCTGGCCGATGTCGCCCTGTACTGGTACAACGGCGGCTCGAACGATGGCGTCGCCTCGCTGCGCAACGAGCTCGAGGACTGGAACGCGCCGGACGGCCTGGTGGCCGCCGCCGCCGGCGAGAACACGCGCCTGCACATGAATACCTACGCGCTCGGCCTGGGCGTGGACGGCATCATGACCTACGACGACAAGTACGACACCGCGCCCAAGCCCGGCAGCGACTTCTACAAGCTGATCACCGGCGTGACCACCGGCTGCCCGTGGAACAACAACGGCCCCTACGTCTGGCCCAATCCTTACACCGACGTCTCCGACGGCGGCGCCGCCTACCAGTCGCGCGTGGACGACCTGTGGCACGCGGCCATCAACGGCCACGGCAAGTACTTCAGCGCCTCCGACCCGCTGCAGGTGATCGACGGCCTGCGCGCGGCGCTCTCGAACATCGAGGTGAAGATCGGCGCGGCGGCCGCGGCGGCGACCTCGACCCCGAACATCTCGCAGCAGGACAACGACATCTTCTCGGCCACCTTCACCACGGTGCGCTGGTACGGCGAACTGTCGGACAAGAAGATCGACACCGTCACCGGCATCGTCGGCAAGGACGCCAGCTGGAATTCGTCGGAGACGGTCGGCCGCAAGGTCGGCCTCGACACCGACGAGCGCCGCATCCTGATGCTCGACCTCGAGGGCGTCGACACCGAGAATGCCGACGGCCTGAAGGACTTCCGCTACGGCCTCATGACGGCTGCCGAGAAAGCCTGGTTCGACGGCAAGTGCAGCGTCCTGGCGCAGTGCGCGACGCTGTCGAGCGCCAACCGGCAGGTGGTCGACAATGGCGAGAACATCGTCAACTGGCTGCGCGGCCAGCAGCAGCACGCCAACGACTCGGTGCTGCGCGCCTACTCGCAGACGCCCACGATCCCGGCGGGCCTCACGGCGCCGCTGCCGATCGTGCTTGGCGATATCGCCTCGTCCAAGCCGGCCTACCTGCGCGACCCGCGCAAGGGCTACACGCGCGACAACTACAACCAGTACAAGCTCGACAACGCGAGCCGCCAGCCGACCGTGTTCGCCGCCGCCAACGACGGCATGCTGCACGCCTTCGACGCCAGCACCGGCGAAGAGATCTGGGCCTACGCGCCGCGCATCACGATGAAGAAGCTGTACAAGCAGGCCAGCGTCACCTACGGCACGGCCCACCAGTTCACCACCGACGGCTCGCCCGAAGTCGCGGACGTGATGATCGGAGGCCAGTGGCGCAGCGTGCTGGTGGCCGGCCTGAACGCGGGCGGGCGCGGCTACTACGCGCTCGACGTCACGGATCCGGACAACCCGAAGGCGCTGTGGGAACTGTGCGCCGACCCGGCGGTCTGCAGCGGCATCAACTACGATGCCGACATCGGCCTGTCCTTCGGCAATCCGCAGTTCGGCACCTGGAAGGACGCCGCGAACGCCGAGCACTGGGTGGTGTTCCTGACCTCGGGCTACAACAACATCCCCGGCAGCGACGGCGTCAACGGCGGCAACGGCAGGGGCTACCTCTACGTGGTCGACATCGCCACCGGCCGCGTGCTGTCGAAGACCGCGACCCCCGTGACCGCCGCCGACCGCAACTACGTCCAGACCCCGTCCGGCTTCGCCCGCATCACGGCGATCAGCAGCAACCCGAACACCGACCCGCTGGTGACCTATGTCTATGGCGGCGACAACGACGGCAGCATGTGGCGCTTCGACTTCACCACCAGGGGCAACCCGACGGTGCTGAGGATGGGCGGCAGCGGCGCCGGCCAGCCGATCACCACGCGGCCGGACGTGACGATGTGCCAGGTCGCCGCCGTGGCCGAGGACGGCAGCCAGAGCACCAGGCTGGAGCGCGTGGTGGCCTTCGGCACCGGCCGCCTGCTCGACCAGGTCGACATCGGCAACATCGACGTCCAGAGCGCCTACGTGCTGAAGGACGCCGGCGCCAGCATCCCGCCAGCCGAGTGGCGCAATGCCTTGAAGATGGCGCAGCAGACCCTGCGCCGGATCAGCGGCACCAGCACCGCCTATTCGATCAGCGGCACCGCGATCGATTTCTCGAGCCAGCACGGCTGGTACGTCGACTTCGCCCTGAACGACGGCGAGCGCGTCAACCTGGATCCGAAGATCGTCGCGGGCGGCCTGAACATCGTGACCAACCTGCCGAGCTCCTCGTCGAGCTGCAAGGTGGGCGGCACCAGCAACGTCTACCAGCTCAACGTCTGCACCGGCGAGCCGCTCGGCCAGACCGTCAAGGACAGCACCGGCCGGACCTTCACGATCGCCGGCCAGACCCTGTCGAACGCCTCGGCGGCGGTCGGCTTCATCATCGTCCGCCTGCCGTCCGGCGCGCTGAAGATGATCACCACCACGGCCGACGGCAACACCATCACCTCGGGCGTGGCGCCGGCCGAGTCCGAAGGCGCCTCGCGCGCCGGCTGGCGCCGGGTGCGGGAGTAACACGTAGGGTGGGCACGAGGTGCCCACCCTACGGCTGCACCGGCTGCGGGGCTCCGCACCCCATTCATTTCACACGATCCGCCCCGGAATCGGTAAAATCGAGGGTTTTCTTCATTGGGGCCACTGGGGCTCGACTATGTCCAACGAACTTGACATCCTTGCCACCGACGGCGCAAACGCCGAGGCAACCGATAGCGGCGCTGCGGCGACTCGCCAGACCGGCACCATCGCGCGCGAAGTGGCGCGCCGCCGCACCTTCGGCATCATCTCCCACCCGGACGCGGGTAAGACCACCCTGACCGAGAAGCTGCTGCTGTTCTCGGGCGCGATCCAGCTCGCCGGCACCGTCAAGGGCCGCAAGAGCGGTCGCCATGCCACCTCCGACTGGATGGACATCGAGAAGCAGCGCGGCATCTCGGTCGCGTCCTCGGTGATGCAGTTCGAGTTCCGCGACCACGTGATCAACCTGCTCGACACCCCGGGCCACCAGGACTTCTCGGAAGACACCTACCGCGTGCTGACCGCGGTCGACTCGGCGCTGATGGTGATCGACGCGGCCAAGGGCGTGGAAGAGCAGACGATCAAGCTGCTCGAGGTCTGCCGCATGCGCAACACCCCGATCGTCACCTTCATGAACAAGCTCGACCGCGAAACCCGCGACCCGCTCGAGCTGCTCGACGAGCTGGAATCGGTGCTGAAGATCGAATGCGCGCCGGTGACCTGGCCGATCGGCATGGGCAAGAACTTCCGCGGCGTGTATCACCTGCTGAACGACACGATCATGCTGTTCAAGGCCGGCGAAGAAAAGGCCGACGGCGCCTTCGAGATCGTCAAGGGCATCGACAACCCGAAGCTGGCCGAGATGTTCCCGCTCGAGATCGAGCAGCTGAAGATGGAAGTGGAGCTGGTGCACGGCGCCTCCCATCCCTTCGACCTGGAGCGCTTCCTGTCGGGCGTGCAGACCCCGGTGTTCTTCGGTTCGGCGATCAACAACTTCGGCGTGCGCGAGATCCTGTCGGCGCTGGTCGACTGGGCCCCGGGCCCGCGCGAGCGCGACGCCACCGTGCGCGCCGTGAAGCCGGAAGAGCCGAAGTTCTCGGGCTTCGTCTTCAAGATCCAGGCCAACATGGACCCGGCTCACCGCGACCGCATCGCTTTTCTCCGCGTATGCTCGGGCCGCTTCGAGAAGGGCATGAAGGTCAAGCACCTGCGGCTGGGCAGAGAGGTGAAACTGTCGTCGGTGGTGACCTTCATGGCATCGAGCCGCGAACAGGTCGAGGAAGCGTACGCGGGCGACATCATCGGCCTGCCGAACCACGGCAACATGCAGATCGGCGACAGCTTCTCCGAAGGCGAGATGCTGACCTTCACCGGCATTCCTTATTTTGCCCCGGACCTGTTCCGCACGGTGCGCATCCGGAATCCCCTGAAGGTGAAGCAGCTGCACAAGGGCTTGCAGCAGCTGGGCGAGGAGGGCGCGGTCCAGGTGTTCAAGCCGGTGCTGGGCTCGGACCTGATCCTGGGCGCGGTCGGCGTGCTGCAGTTCGAAGTGGTGGCGAGCCGCCTGTTGAACGAATACGGCGTCGACGCCGTCTTTGAAAGCTCCAGCATCAGCAGCGCGCGCTGGGTGTCGAGCGACGACAAGAAGGCGCTGGCCGACTTCGAGAACCAGCTCGGCCACCAGGTCGCCTACGATGCCGCCGGCAACATGGCCTTCCTGGCGACCTCGGGCGTGAACCTGCGCCTGACCCAGGAACGCTGGCCGAAGCTGACCTTCCACGCGACCCGCGAGCACGCGGCCAAGCTGGACTGATCTCCTGGAATCAAGCCGGCGTCCTGCCGGTCGCAGGGGACGGCAATCGAGACGGATCCACATCGTGGGTCCGTTTTTTTTGTACCTCGGTCCTCGACAACGAACCAATTGCCATCAAAGAGCAATTGATAATGCCATATGTGAGCATTGTGACGATCACAAGGATGTTTACGTGATGCTAGGTCTTCGCATATAGTTGTTCATAATAAGAGAATAACTAGATTCGGAGGTGGAGTATGGCATTGCTGCGTGGTTGTCGCCTGCTGGTCCTGGTCGCCGGCTTGCCGGTCCCGCTGTTGGCCCAGGAGACCGAAGCGGCGAGTCCCGTCGCCCAGGTGGAAATCAAGGGCGGCGCGGCGCGCTACGACCCGCGGCGCGACGACACCGCTGCGCGTTTCGTGCTCGGCCGCGACGACATCGAGCGCTATGGGGACACCAGCGTGTTCGACCTGTTCAAGCGGATTCCAGGCGTGACGGTGACGGTCGGTTCCGGACGCAAGGCCCAGGTCAGGATGCGCGGCCTGGGCGAGGGCTACACCCAGATCCTGCTGGACGGCGAGCGCGCCCCGGCCGGGTTCACGCTCGACAGTATGGCACCCGAGAGCATCGAACGCATCGAGGTGCTGCGCGCGGCCATGGCCGAGTTTCCGACGGAGTCGGTGGCCGGCACCATCAACATCGTGCTGCGCAAGAAGGTGCGCGCGCGCGAGCGCGAGCTCAAGCCGGGCTACCTGTTGTCGCGCGAGTTCCGCGGGCCGACCTTCAGCGCCCAGCTGGCCGACCGCGGCGAACGCTCGTCGTGGTCGTTCGCGGCCAGCGGCAACCATGACGCGCTCTCGCGCAGGTCGACCGCCAGCGAGCGCAAGATCGGGCCGGACGGCGTGGTGGACCTGCGCAGGAACACGCTGCTGCGGGAACAGGGGCGCATGAACCGCCTGAACCTGGAGCCGCGTTTCAGCTGGACGCTGGAGAACGGCGACACGCTCGCATGGGAGACCCTGGCCAGCGGCAGCGGC
>DNCF01000005.1:5941-6239 GCA_003484545.1 Massilia sp.
CGCCGCCGGTGCCGGACCTGCATACCTACGGCGAGTTCGACGACAGGATGCTCAAGTCCGACCTGCGCTGGACCCATGCCCTGGCGTCCGGCGCGAAACTCGAGACCAAAATCGGCGCCGAAGGCACGCGCCGCAAGTCCTTCGTGCGCCGCATCGGCGCCGACAGCCTGGGCCGCCCGGCGACGGACGGCGGCGTGCTGGCCGACACGCGGGAAAAGGCCGCGAGCAGCACCGGCAAGTACGCGCGCAGCTTCGACGGCGGGCACGTGCTGGCCCTGGGCTGGGATGCCGGCGTCAA
>DNCF01000170.1 GCA_003484545.1 Massilia sp.
GCGGCGCCCCCCCCCCCGCGGGCCGGGCGGGCCGGGGCGGGGACCGCGCCGAACTGCCGCGCGTCGACGCCAGGACCCAGCAGGCCCGCCTGGCGCACTGGCAGGGCGTGCTGCGCCAGCTCGACGCCGTCGACGCCGCCGCGCTGTCGCCTGGCGAGCGCATCAATTACCAGGTCTACCGCGCCCAGATCGCCGCGTTCGTGGAGGAACTGCGCTTTCGCGAGTACGAGCAGCCGGTCAATGCCGACAGCGCCTTCTGGACCGACGTGACCTATGGCGCGCGCCAGGGCTTCGGCAAGCGCGAAGACTACGCGAACTACTTGCGCCAGCTGGCAAGCTTCCCGCGCTATTTCGGCGAGCAGCTCGACAACATGCGCGCCGGCCTGGCGCGCGGTTTCACGCCGCCGCGGGTGACGCTGGCCGGGCGCGACGCCACGCTGGCCTCGGTGGTGCAAGCCCAGCCGCAGGACACCGTGTTCTTCACGCCGTTCAAGACCATGCCGGCCTCGATCCCGGCCGCCGAACAGGCGCAACTGCGCGAACAGGCCGCCGCCGCGATCCGCGACCATGTGCAGCCTTCCTACGCGAAGGCGCTGGCCTTCATGCGCGAAGAATACATGCCGAAGGCACGCGAGGTGCTCGCCGCCGAGAGCCTGCCCGACGGCAAGGCCTACTATCAATCGAAGATCGTCGAGTTCACCACCACGCACCTGAGCGCCGACGAGATTCACCGCATCGGCCTGGCCGAGATGGCGAAGATCCGCGCCGAGATGGATGCGGTGATCCGCCAGACCGGCTTCACGGGCGACTTCGCGGCCTTCCAGACTTTTCTCCGCACCGATCCGCGCTTCTACGCCAAGACGCCGGAAGAACTCTTGATGCGCGCGGCCTGGGTGGCGAAGAAGTTCGACGCCAAGGCCGGCCAGTACTTCGGCTACCTGCCGCGCCAGCGCTTCGCGATCCGCCCGGTGCCCGACGACCAGGCCCCCTACTACACGGCCGGCCGCGGCGGCCCCGGCGTCTACCTCGTCAACACGTATAACCTGCCGGCGCGCGCCCTCTACAGCCTGCCGGCGCTGACCCTGCACGAATCCGCTCCCGGCCATGCCTTCCAGATGCCGGTCGCGCTCGAACAGAAAGGCGTGCCGCGCTTCCGCAGGGCGTATATCTCGGCCTTCGGCGAAGGCTGGGCCCTGTACACCGAGCGCCTCGGCACCGAGATGGGCATCTACGAGACCCCCTACGAAGTGTTCGGCATGCTGAGCTACCAGGCCTGGCGCGCCTCGCGCCTGGTGGTCGACACCGGCATCCACGCCAAGGGCTGGACCCGCGAGCAGGCGCAAGCCTACCTGCGCGCCAACACCGCGCTGTCGGACCACGAGGTCACGACCGAAGTCGACCGCTACATCTCCTGGCCGGGCCAGGCCCTGTCCTACTACCTGGGCCAGATGGCGATCATGGAAGCGCGCGCGAAGGCCGAACAGGCGCTGGGCGAGAAGTTCGACATCCGCAACTTCCACGACACCGTGCTGCAGCTCGGATCGGTGCCGCTGCCGGTGCTGAAGGACCGGATCGACCGCTTCATCGCGGAGGGTGGGAAGAGCCCGTATCCGAAGGACGTGTGAGCGCCTGGCGATCCGGCTGTCCGTAGGGTGGGCTCTCGAGCCAACGCGGGATCACCCTTGGCGCACCACCCAGGCGGCAACGGGACGCGGCCTGGCGTCGCCGCGGCTCGTTCGAACAGTTCAGGTCACGGGACGATCGTTCGAGGTCGCTGGTTTGCCGACGGTGATTCAGCGTGGGCACAAGCGCCCACCCTACACAACCCCGGTGTCATACGGTGGGGACGATTACCCACCCCACGATCAACTGCGCAGCCACGCCAGCGCCGCCTCGACGTCGTCGTAGAACACCCGGTCCTCGCCCTCGAAGAAGGCGATCCGCGCCAGGTAGGCGATGCGCGTGCCGGGCACGACGATCGCGCGGCGCAGCTTCAGGTCGCCGAGCTGGCCGTCGAGCTCCTGCTGCATCAGCGCAATATGGGCCTCGGGCGCGGTCATGCGGCGCGCGTCGTACAGTACGCGGCGCAGGCCGGTTTCGCGCGCCAGCGCCAGCATGCGTTCCTGGCACAGGCGCAGCGCCGCTTCGGTCATGCGGTCCGGCGGCAGCACCAGCAGCACGTCGTCGGCCACTTCCACCCGCAGGCCGTATTCCGCATCCGCCGTATCGATCATTCGAACACCTTCAGCTTGAACTGCACCGAGATACCGCCGTAGAGCCGATCCTTGTAGCTCGGGACGATGCCGACGTTGACACCGACCCGCTCCCAGTCGTGGGTCAGGGTGGGAATCACGGCCGGGAACCAGCCGCCGCCGCGCATGCGCGGATAGCCGTCGAACAAGGCGAGCCCCGCGCCCACGCGCACCGGGCCCAGGGCATAGGGTTGCCAGAGCACGCCGGCGTAGTTCGACCACGCCCGGTCGCTGTTGTGGAAGCGGCCGAGGATGGCCCCCAGCGTGCCCGAGAAGCGGTATTCCGCACCCAGGCCCTTGTTATTGCCGTTCAGGCCTTTCCCGCGCTCGAAGTGGGCGGTGAGGAAGCCGGAATCGATCCAGAATTCGCGCTTCGGCGCGGCCTCGAGTGTCGTAAAGGGGTTGTCGGCCTGCGCCAGCGGCGCGGCCAGCAACAGGGACAAAACGACCATCTTCGGTACGCCAGGAATCAATCGTCCGCTCCCGCATCGAGGCCGGGAAACATCACCTCGGTGAAGCCGAAGCGGGAAAAATCCTTGATGCGCATCGGGTAGAGGATGCCGAGCAGGTGGTCCACCTCGTGCTGCACCACACGCGCATGGAAACCCTCCGCCTCGCGCCGGATCGGATTGCCGAACTGGTCGACGCCCTCGTAGCGCAGGCGGGTGTAGCGCGGCACGCTGCCGCGCAGGCCGGGCACCGACAGGCAGCCCTCGAAACCTTCTTCCATCTCATCCGACAGCGGTGTCAGCACCGGATTGAGCAGCACCGTCTCCGGCACCTCGGGGGCGTCCGGATAGCGCGCGTTGTGCCGAAAGCCGAAGATCACCAGTTGCAGGTTGACGCCGATCTGGGGCGCGGCCAGGCCGGCGCCGTTGGCGGCATGCATGGTGTCGAACATGTCGGCGACCAGCGCGGCCAGTTCTGGCGTGCCGAACGCGCGCACCGGTTCGGCCACGCGCAGCAGGCGCGGGTCGCCCATCTTCAGGATCTCACGCACGGCCATGACCGCCCTCCTTTGCCAGCCCGGCCAGGAAGTCGGCGAAGCCGGCGGCGGTTTCGGGGTGCTTCAGGCCGATCGCGGCGGTCGCCTGCAGGTAGCCCAGCTTGGAGCCGCAATCGTAGCGCTGGCCGGCATAGCGGTAGGCCAGCACGCGCTCGGCCCGCATCAGCGCGGCGATACCGTCGGTGAGCTGGATCTCGCCGCCGCTGCCCGCGCCCAGGTTTTCCAGGTAGTCGAAGATCGCGCCGGACAGCACATAGCGGCCGACGACGGCCAGGGTCGAGGGCGCCTCCTCGGGCTGCGGCTTCTCGACGATGTTCGAGACCAGCTCCAGGTCCTGGCGATAGGGCGAGGCGCTGACGATGCCGTACTGGCGGGTTTGCGCGCGCGGCACCTCCTGCACCGCCAGCAGGCTGCATTTCTCGTAGGCGTACAGTTCGGTCATCTGGGCCAGCACCGGCTTGCCGCCCCCGGCGTCCATGAAGTCGTCGGCCAGCAGCACGGCGAAAGGCTCGTTGCCGACCACCGGGCGCGCGCACAGCACCGCGTGGCCCAGGCCCAGCGGCGCCGACTGGCGCGTGTAGATGCAGGTGACGTTCTTCGGGATCACCTTGCGCACCACGTCCAGCAGTTCCTGCTTGTTGTGCGCCTCCAGCTCCGATTCGAGCTCGTAGGCCTTGTCGAAATGGTCCTCGATGGCGCGCTTGTTGCGGCCGGTGATGAAGATCATCTCGGTGATGCCGGCCGCCACCGCCTCCTCGACCGCGTACTGGATCAGCGGCTTGTCGACGATCGGCAGCATCTCCTTCGGCTGCGCCTTGGTGGCGGGAAGGAAGCGGCTGCCGAGGCCCGCGACCGGAAACACTGCCTTGCGAATCTGCGCCATGTGGCTCCCCTTGTTGCGGTGTTATTGGTTGGCCTGGCCCAGCAGCGCCAGCAGGCCGGCTTCGTCGAGCACGGTGACGCCCAGCGCCTCGGCCTTCTCCAGCTTGCTGCCTGCTTCCGCGCCGGCCACGACGTACGAGGTCTTCTTCGACACCGAGCCCGACACCTTGCCGCCGGCCGCCTCGATCAGGGCGCCGGCCTGGTCGCGCGACATGGTCGGCAGGGTCCCGGTCAGGACAAAAGTCTTGCCGGCCAATGCGCCCTCCGGCGCGGCCGCCTCTTCGGGCAAGGCGTCCAGCAGTTCGTGGCGCATGCTCGACAACTTCATCAGCGCCTCGCGGTTGGCCTCGATGCCCATCCAACTTTCCAGCGAAGCGACCAGGGCGTCGGGCAGCCCGAACACGCCGAACACCTTCAGGAAGGCCAGGTCTTCCAGCGTACGGCCGTCGAGCAGCTGGCGCGCGCGCGGCTCGGTCAGTTTCGGAATGCCGAGCGCGGCGAGCAGCTGAACCTCGTCCAGGCGTTCGCGCAGCGCCGCCTTCGGCGGATGTTCGCCCTGCGGCGCCACGCCGGTTTCCAGGAGCGCGTCGAGCGCGATCTGGTTCTTTTCCTCGGCGAAGAAGTCGGCGATCGCCTCGGCCACGGTGCCGCCGATGTCGGGCAGCACCCGCAGCAGCGCGGCGGGCGCGCGGCGCACCAGGG
>DNCF01000169.1:0-174 GCA_003484545.1 Massilia sp.
GCCGGCCGCGGCGCCGCCGGCAGCGCCCCGCAGAACCTGGTCGACCTGATGTACGAAGGTTTCTACGCCCTGTTCCTGCTGAAGAACGGCTGCGGCCCGCACGACAAGACCGCGTTCGCCGACCACATGACCGCATTCCTGGGCGACGTCGACCGCAACGCCAAGGCCATCGGC
>DNCF01000169.1:402-3978 GCA_003484545.1 Massilia sp.
CGCAACGCCAAGGCCATCGGCGTCGCGGCCGAGGACGTTACCGCCGCCAAGTACGCGTTCTGCTCGGCGGTCGACGAGATCATCCTGCGCTCGAACTACGAGGTGCGCGAGGCCTGGGAGACGCGCCCGCTGCAGCTGCGCGTGTTCGGCGACCAGCTGGCCGGCGAACACTTCTTCCACCGGCTCGAGGACCTGCGCGCCAAGGGCAGCGTGCACCTGCAGGCGCTCGAGGTCTTTCACATGTGCCTGCTGCTCGGCTTCCAGGGCCGCTATGCGCTCGACGGCCAGGACAAGCTGAACTACCTGGTGGCGCGCCTGGGCGACGAGATCGCCCGCATGCGCGGCAAGAACCGCGGCTTCGCGCCCCACGCCGAGCGTCCCGACCAGATCACCAACACGCTGCGCAGCGACCTGTCGCTGTGGGTGCTGTCGGCGGTGTTCGCCCTCGCCGGCCTGACCGCCTTCGTCGGTTTCCGCGCCAAGCTCTCGCACGACACCGAGACCACCCTGGCCGCCTACAACGACCTAGTGAAGCTGCCGCCGCGCGCGGCGAACGTGACGATCACTTTGCCCTGAGCCAGCAACGACAACGCCGCCGGCATCGCTGCCGGCGGCGTTTTTTTGGACGCGGCTACAGGTTACTGGACAACCTTGAACTCGATGCGGCGATTGCGCGCGCGGCCTTCGATTGTACGATTGTCCGCCACCGGCCGGTCCGGTCCCTCGCCCGACACCGCGATCGAATCGGCGTTAATGCCGCGCTCGACCACGTAGGTCTTCACGGCTTCCGCGCGCGCCTGGCTGAGCGACAGGTTGCCGGCGCGCGAGCCGGCGTTGTCGGTGTGGCCGATGACCTCGACCTTGATGCCGTTGAGTTTCTTCAGCGCCTCGCTCATCTGGTCGAGGATCGCCATGCCCGAGGGCGTGAGCGCCGCCTTGCCCGACTCGAACTCGATGATGCGGTTGGCCAGCGCCGCGTCGAGCACGCCCTGCTCCGAGGCCGCCACGCGCAGGCCGTTGTTGACCGTATAGGTCGGGTTCAGGCTGGCCGCGATATCGCCGGCGATCTGCTGGCGCTGCGCTTCGCTGGCGACGTCGCCGCGCAGGCTGACGTTGTTGCCGTCGACTTTCAGCTGGCCGCGGCTGATCAGTTTCAGGTTGGGCCCGATCAGGCGTCCCACGTAGTCGTTCCAGTTGGCCGGGGTGCTGACCGTGCCGACCGACATCTGGTCGACCACGCGATCGAGACCGTAGACCGCGCGCAGGCGCCCTAGCAGGGCCGCCTTGCTGGCTTCGTCGGCGACCGTGCCGGCGACCACGATGGGCGCGCCGGGCGCGGCGGCCGGTGCCGAAGCGGGCGCCTGCGCATGAACGGCGCCGGCGATCAGCAGGGCCGCAATTGCGGAAAGAGGTTTGTTCACGCTGCGCCTCCGATGAAAGTCTTGATGAACAGCTCGCGCGCGAGCTTCAGGGGCAGCTGCGGCTGGTCGAGGTAGCTGGCCAGGGCGCGCACGTCGACGTCCAGGCCGAGCTGCTCGTCGATCCAGCCGGTATCGTCGAAGCGCACTTGCTGCTCGGCGCCCACCAGCGGGTCGATGATGCCGCGCAGTGTCTGGGCGGCGGCGCCGCAGAAGCCGATCACCAGCACCGCACGCCCCTCCTGGCGGGTCAGGAACAGCGCCAGGTCGAAACCCGTGCGGCGCACGAAAGGCGCCACCAGCTCCAGCCAGAACGCGGCAACCGGCGCGCGCAGGGTTTCGTCCTCGGGCAGCGGCAGCACCAGGCTCTTGTCGACCTGGGTCGGCTTGCTGTGCATGACCGGCTGCAGCAGCAGCCCGAGCGCCAGGACGATACGGCTGGCCTCGAGGTCGCCGAGCAGGCGCGAGAGCGAACTGATGGTGCCCGTGGCCAGGAAGCCGGCCAGCGCGTCGTCGGTTTCGCCGAGCGTCACGGCCGCTTCGCTGATCTCCTGCAGGTGCGGCGCCGGGTCCGCATCGGCCACCACGCGCGGCGCCATCGTCTCCAGGAAGGTCCAGAGCGGCGCGAAGGCCAGCGGGCAGCGCGAGACAAAGGCCGGCGGGTCGGCCACGTCGAGGGTGCGCATCATCAGGAAGGGAAAGCGCCGGCCCGGGGCGTCGTGGCTGGCGACCAGGTGGCCGGCCACCGCGAGCTTGCGCGCCGGTCCGGCAAAGACGAAGCTCACCGGCGCCATCGCATCGTAGTCGATCTTCCAGCGCGCACTCGACGGCAGGCGTTGCATCACTGCCGCCAGCCAGTCGTCGAGCATTCCCATCGCCGGCGCGTCGTGCGCGACCTTCACGAAGTCGCTGCGCGACGGGATCTTGCCGAAGTAGCCGATCCGGCCCGGTTGCGGCAGGCGCATCATTGGGCACCTCCGGCGGCGGCCATGGCCGGCGTCTCGGCCGGCTGGCCGACGATGGTGAGCGGAAGGCGCATGCCGCGGAAGCCCTGGCTGCTCGCCGCCCCGCTGCTGGCGCCGGACTCGGCACTGCTGGTGATCTTCAGGTCGACCGCGACCGTCACGCTGCCGGCGCTCCAGCGCAACTCGTGGATGCCGCCATCCTTCTTCTTCTTGGCCGCCGCTTCGATCATGCGCTTCAGCCCGAACTGCCCCGGCTCGTTGAACAGTTCGACGGTGCGTCCGTCGAAGGTCACGGCGCTGATCTTCGCCCCCGAGCTGCCCTGCGGCCCCGGATGGACCATGTTGGTCCAGACCGGCGGCGTGTTCCGGTAGCGCAGCTGCTGGCCGTCGATTTCGATGGTGTATTCAGTCGTGCCCGGCGCCGGTGTGGCCAGCAGCTGGAACACCGTCTGCGGTCCGGACGAGGCCGAGGTCGCGACGCCATTGCTCGACAGGGGAGCGATCCAGCCGGGGAATGCCTGCACTGCCTGCGGCGCCAGCGTGATACCGATGTCGGCCCAGGTGCGCGGCGAGAGCGCGTCGCCGCGGCGTACCACCAGCGGCCCCATCGCCGTGTTGACGAACTTGGCGACCGCCCCTTCCGGCCCGAACACCTGGCCGATCTCGGCGCCGGTGGCTTCGAGCTTGCTGCCGGGCGCGAACGGATACTTGTCGGCCAGGGTCTTCTGGAAGGGCTCGACCACCTGGGCCTGCCAGGTCTTGTTGATCTCCGACTCGGACGGCTGCACGATCATCGCGAAGGTTTGTATCAGCGGGCGCACCAGCAGCGGGCGCAGGGCCGCTTTTTGCGGCTCGGTCATCCCGGTCAGCATCTGCTCGTCGACGTACTTGAGCGCGTCGGCCAGCTCCGAGCCGCTGCCTTCCAGCGTCTGCTGCATGAACTGCTTGGCGCCGGGACCGGGGTCGCCCTGGTTCTTCAACTGGTTCAGGCGGGTGCGCAGGCGCGACAACGCATCGAGGTAGCCGCTCATCAGCGAGGCCTCTCTCTCCTTCGCGCCGACCAGACGGGCCACGCCCGCGAACTCGCGCCCGATCGGGCCCATCGCGCCATTCGGGCCCGCCGCCAGCGGCCCGACCGCATCGGCCAGGCTGCGCGCATCGGACGGCGCGCGGCGCAGCACCACTTCCTTGAA
>DNCF01000168.1:0-253 GCA_003484545.1 Massilia sp.
TGCTGGCCCAGGGCGCGCGTCTGAGCCGCATCGCCGCCGACCGCCTGCAGTGCGAGCTGGACGTGCACCAGGCCATCCGCGCGGGACTGGCGCTGTGCCAGCAGGGCGACGTGCTGGTGTTCGGCTGCGGCTCCTCGATTTCCGAGCTGACCGAGGCGCTGCGGCCGACCCGGCCGGAGCTTGCGCAGCGGATCGCGGCGGAAGCGGTTTAAGTGTCGATGTGAGAGTGGAAGCGGCCCTGCGGGGCCGCTTT
>DNCF01000168.1:509-2705 GCA_003484545.1 Massilia sp.
GGTACAAGTACCCACCCTACCTGTTTGGGGCTCGCCGCCGGGGCATCGGGTATCCGGCCGTGGAAACAGCGCGGGCACAAGTGCCCACCCTACAACAGCGGGGTTTCGTAGGGTGGGCACTTGTGCCCACGCGGTCGTACCCGTCCACACCCCACCGTGTCCGGCCATGACGTCATAAAAGAAAAGGCCCCGGTCGCCGGGGCCTTCTCCATCAGTACCTTCATCAGACCATCATCGAACCATCACACCGTCTGCGCCTCGATCCGGTCGGCACTCTCCGGGTCGTCCACCCGCAGCGCATCGATGAACACCTGGAGCGACGATCCGCAGGCAAACACCAGCACGTCGCCCGGACTGCACAGCGACAGGCCGAGGCGGATCGCCTTGTCGACCTCGATCTCGCGGTGCAGCGTGTCGGAGGGCCCGACCACGTTCTCGGCGCCTTCCAGGATCAGGTCGACCGCGCCGCCCACCGGACGGCCGCGGCTCTGCGATTCGTAGACCACCAGTTCGTCGAAGCGCTCGCCGCAGATCTCGCCGATCTGGACCAGGTCGCTGTCGCGGCGGTCGCCCGGGGCGGTGACGATGCCCACCAGTTGCCCCGGCAGCAGGGCGCGCGCCATCTCGGCCAGGGCAGCGTAGGCGGCCGCGTTGTGGGCGTAGTCGACGATTACCGTCACCCCGCGCACGTCGAACACGTTGGTGCGCAGCGGGTTGGTCTTGCCGTCCGAGACAAAGGTCGACAGGCCGGCGGCGATCTGCATGTGCGAGAAGCCGGAAGCCATCAGCGCCGCCGCCGCGGCCAGCGCATTGGCAATGTTGTAGCGCGCCCGGCCGCCATAGGTCGAGGGCATGCTCTCGACGCGCATCAGTTCCTGCTGGCGCATGCCGTCGGCCAGGACGATGGCGTTGTCCTGAAAATAGGCGCCGCGGCCGCCGTCTTCCAGGTGCTTGAGCAGCACCGGGTTCTCCGCTTCCATCGAGAAGAACAGCACTTCGGCGCCCGGCCGGGCGCGGCGCACCATGGACACGCACAGCGCGTCCTCGGCGTTGAGCACGACCGCGCGCGAGGCGGACGATGCCACCACCGCCTTGACCTGGGCCAGGTCCTCGATGGTGTCGACGCCGTCCAGGCCCAGGTGGTCGGGCGAAACGTTCAGCACCACGCCGACGTCGCACTGGTCGAAGGCCAGACCGCGCTTGAGGATGCCGCCGCGCGCGGTTTCGAGCACCGCGAAGTCGACGTCCGGCGCCGACAGCACGGTGCGCGCCGACCAGTAGCCGGTGCAGTCGCCCTTCACCAGGCGCTTGCCGTTGACGAACACGCCCTCGGTGGTGGTCACGCCGGTGCCCAGGCCGGCCACGCGCGCGGCATGGGCGATCATCAGGGTGGTGGTGGTCTTGCCGTTGGTGCCGGTGACCGCCACCAGCGGAATGCGGCCGTTCGAGTCGCCCATCAGGCCGTCGATGATGGCGACGCCGGCGTCGCGCGCCTCGCCCTTGCTCGGGTGCTGGTGCATGCGGATGCCGGGCGCGGCGTTGACCTCGATGACGGCGCCACCCTGCTCGTCCAGCGGCAGCGCGATGTCGCGGCAGACGATGTCGATGCCTGCCACGTCCAGGCCGATCTTGCTGGCCGCGCGCACGCACAGCTGGCGGGTCGATTCGGGCAGCAGGTCGGTCACGTCCTCGGCGGTGCCGCCGGTCGACAGGTTGGCGTTGCTGCGCAGTTCGACGCAGACGCCCGGGCCCGGCACCGCGTCCGGCGCGTAGCCCTGGCGGCGCAGCATGTCCTCGGCGTGGGCGTCGAGCGCGATCCGGGTCAGGACGTTGCTGTGGCCATTGCCGCGCGCGGGATTGCGGTTCTCGATCTCGACCAGCTCGACGATGGTGCTGACGCCGTCGCCGACCACGTGCGCCGGACGGCGGAACGAGGCTGCGGCGATGCGCCCGCCCGCCACCAGCACGCGGTAGTCGCGTCCTTCGACGAAGCGCTCGACGATGATGCGGCGGCCGTAGTTGCGCGCGAACTCGTAGGCGCGCGCGACTTCCTCGGGCGTGGCGCAGTTGGTGGTCACGCCCTTGCCCTGGTTGCCGTCCAGCGGCTTGACCGTGACCGGCACGCGCAGGCGGCGCGCGACGCGCTGGGCTTCCTCGACCGAGGTCACGGTCGCGCCTTCCGGCACCGGCACGCCG
>DNCF01000167.1 GCA_003484545.1 Massilia sp.
CGGCGATCGCCGTGTTCACGCCCACAGGCTGCGCGCGGCGTCGCCGAAACGCTTCCAGGCGCCGTCGCGGCGGCCGCGCTCGCGCACCACGGTGTCGAAATAATGCTGGATGCGCTTGACGTCGTCGACGCTGTCCTTGAGCAGCACGCCCTGCAGCTGGTTTGCCATCTCGCGCGGCGTCACTTCGCCGTTGCCGAGGAAGGAGGCTTCGAGCGCCGCCGCATGCAGCACGTTCACCGCTTCCGCGGTCGACATCACGGCGTCCAGGTTCTTCAGCGGCGTGCCTTCGCGCGTGCTGCCGGCGCGCAGTTCCTGGAACACGGTCACGAGCAGGGCCACGACCTCGTGTTCGATGCGCGGCGCATACCCCGCGCTGTCGAGCTCGCGCCGCACCTGGCCCAGCACCAGTTCGACTTCGAACGCGTGGTCGCGGATCGGGCGCACGGTCTCGAAATTGAAGCGCCGCTTCAGGGCCGAGGACATCTCGTGCACCCCGCGGTCGCGCAGGTTGGCGGTGGCGATCACGTTGAAGCCGCGCCGCGCATGGACGCGCGCCTCATCGCCCAGTTCCGGCACCATGATCTGCTTTTCCGACAGCAGCGAGATCATGGTGTCCTGGATCTCCGGCGGGCAACGGGTGATTTCCTCGAAGCGCACCAGCTTGCCGGCGACCATGGCGCGGTACATGGGCGAGGGGACCAGCGCGCGCTGGCTCGGCCCTTCGGCCAGCAGCAATGCATAGTTCCAGGCGTAGCGGATGTGGTCCTCGGTGGTGCCGGCGGCGCCCTGGATCGTCAATGCCGAATCGCCGCTGATGGCGGTGGCGAGCAGCTCGGACAGCAGCGACTTGGCGGTGCCGGGCTCGCCGACCAGCATCAGGCCCTGGTGGCCCATCAGGGTCACGATGGCGCGTTCGACCAGCGGGTCGTCGCCGTAGAACTTGCGGCTGACCTGGAGGGCCGGGTCGCCCAGGATGAAGCGGCGTACCGCCCGCGGCGACAGCCGCCAGCCTTCGGGCCGCGGGTCGCGGTCGGCCGCGCGCAGCCGTTCCAGTTCGTCGCGGTAACGCAGTTCGGCGCTGCTGCGCAGGATCCCGGCGGCCTCGGCGCCGGTGTCGTTGGCGATGCTCATGTGTCTGTCGTCTCGCAGTGAGTCCCGATCCTACCAGGGCATCTTGCGCTGCCACTCCGGATCGAAGCCCTGGGTGGCCGCGGCCACGGCATGGTAGTCGGCGTAGGCCTCGGCCAGCAGGACCGGCGGCACCTTCGACAGCGGCACGCCGCCGCTGCCGCCACCGGACCTGTCGTCGAAGCCGAAGCCTCCCGGCGTGCCCAGGCGCATGAAGGACAGGCTCTTGAGCGCGGCTGGGATGTTGTCCTCGGGTAGGGAATTCCCCGAGAATTCGATGCGCACCTGCAGTCCGGCGCCGGCGAAGTCCTTGGTGTACTCGAAGAACAGGCCGCCGTCCTCGGTCGTGCCGCGCGCATAGCCCTGCTTGGCGAAGGCGCCGCGCAGGGTGAAGGTGTCGCTGATCCAGCCGAGGCGGTCGTCGATCAGGTCGGCCTCCGGATTGGCCAGCGCAGGCTTGCGCCGCGCCAGTTGGGCGAACAGCGGCGTCACCTTGTAGTCCTTCAGGTGGGCCAGCCAGGCGCGGACCTGGTCGTCGTCCAGCAGGCTGGCGTGGGCCAGGCCGATGCGGTCCTCCGGCGCCAGGCTCACTTCCTCGTCGTCGGCGTCGATCAGGCTGCCATCTTCGCTCGGGCGCAGCAGCGACAGCAGGCTGCCGTCGGCGGCGACGCGCATCCAGACCAGGCGCTGGGACATGCGGCCGACGACCGGGTGGCGCCGCACGTACTCGTCCCACTCGTGCGCGGGCCACAGGCGGCCCGCGCACATCGCCTCGTACAGGCGCGCCGTCTGCAGATCGGCCACCTGCCTGACTTCCTTCTTGCAGGTGGTGAACAGCTGCTTGCCTTCCTTGATCGATTCCGGGTCGTCGTCCTGGCGCGCGGCGGGCAGGGCGGCAATCGCCTTGCCGGCGGCGTTCAGCAGCACCGGCTTGAGCCTGGCGTCGAGGACGACGCTGAACCGGCGGCCGCCGTACGCGAAGTCCATGCGGCCGGTTTCGTCGAGTCCTCCGGTCGGGATGGTGCGGTCCGCCAGCTGATCCGGGCTCCAGCGATTGCGCTCGGCGATGCGATCCACCAGCAGCCGCGCCTTCTGCTGCACCGAGGCGGTGCGGTAGCGCCGCGAGATGCCGAGCACGAACTGGATCACGGCCGGATCGTCGGAGACGCTGGCCGCTTCCAGCATCGCCTCGATCTGGGCGCGGCGGGTGTAATGGTCGCGCATGTACAGGCGCATGGCGTCGACCAGTTCGTGTCCCGGCACGCAACAGGTGAGCGCAAGGATGCCTTTTTCGCCGATCGCGGTGCCGGCGTACTCGGCCAGCTTTTCGCGCTTGTACTGCTCGAATATCTGCTCCTCGGTCAGCTTGCCCTGTTCCGCATAGAAGTCCGGATACTGGCGCGCCGCCTGCTGGTAGTACTGGTATGTTCCGGGCGCTTCCTTGGCCGCATGGGCCAGCGCTTCCTCGAGCGGCGGGCCGGCCGTGTCGCGGGCAATGAAGCTCTGCAGCAGGAAACGCCCGAGAGCCGCCGCGCTCGCGTCGTCCAGCAGGCCCAGGTAGCGCACCAGCAGGGCGTTGGCGGCCGGTTCCTTGAGCTTGGCGGCCAGGATGACCCACCAGCGGATGATGTCGGAATCGACCTGGGCGCCGGGGCTTGCCGCGGCGTCGCGCCAGGCGCAGGCCGGCAGCTGGTCCAGGTTCAGCCAGGCCAGGCCCGAGGGCGGCTTGGCCTTCAGGCCCTTGCGCGCCTGCTGCAGCAGCGTTGCCGGCGCCAGGCGCGGCGCGATGTCTTCGCCGAGGCGCTCGAGCGCCGTCATCAGCTCGGCGCTGACGGTCTCCCGCACCTCCTTGTCGAGCGCCGCGTACAGCGCCGGGATGGCCGGGCGGTAGCCGATGCGGCCCAGCCAGCGCGCCGCCTCGATGCGCAGTTCCTGCCTGCTCGATCCCAGCACGTTGGCGACGCGCTTGCCGATGTCGGGCAGCTTGTCGAGCACGCGCTGGGCCGCCGCGCGCAGGGGCCTGGAGTCGCCGAGCGCGAACTCCAGCACCCGCGGCAGCCAGCGCGAGGGCACGGTCGGGAAGGTGTCGAGGGCGGCCAGCGCCTGGGCGAGCGGGGGATCGCCGTAGGACTGCCC
>DNCF01000171.1:0-344 GCA_003484545.1 Massilia sp.
TCCGGGCTGTGCCGGCCGCGCCTGGTGCGCCCGATGCGCCGGACGCTCCTTCCGCGCCCAGACCGGACTTGCCCAAGGGCGTGCATCCGAACGGCGATTCGGTCCACATCGAACTGCCACCGCAGATCGCCGAAGAACTGTCGGTCGCCATCGAAGGCGCGGTCGACGACGCGGCGGAGGCGAAAGTGTCGCGTTACCACAAGCAGGCCTCGACCTGGTTCACCAGCTTCGTCTGGCTGCTGGTGCTGGCCCTGTTCGGCACCAAGGCGCTGGTCGGCGGCAAGAAACGCGCCGAGCTGCAAACGCGCACGGCGAACGCCGCCGCCGAGCGCGAATCGATGCAG
>DNCF01000171.1:488-4795 GCA_003484545.1 Massilia sp.
CACTTCCTGTTCAACACCCTGGCCTCGGTCGAGCACCTGATCGAGACCAATCCGCCGCGTGCCTCGGCCATGCAGCGCAGCCTGATCCTCTACCTGCGCGCGGTGCTGCCGCAGATGCGCGACAACACCCTGGTGACCAACCTCGGGCGCGAGGTCGACATGGTGACCGCCTACCTGGACCTGCTCAAGATGCGCATGGAAGAGCGGCTGACGGTCGACATGCGCATCCCCGACGGCCTGCGCAACGCCGCCTTCCCGCCGATGATGCTGCAATCGATGGTCGAGAATGCGATCAAGCACGGCCTCGAATGCAAGCCCGAGGGCGGCACGCTGAAGGTCGTTGCCGACGTCGCCGACGGCAAGCTGCGCGTCACCGTCACCGACGACGGCGTGGGCTTCGGCGTGGTGCCGAGCAACGGCACCGGCCTGGGCCTGCCGACCATCCGCGAACGGCTGCGCCTGCTGCACGGCGATGCCGGGCAATTGCACATCGCCGCCAACAGCCCGAGCGGCGTGATCGCCATGGTCGAAGTGCCTTACCAGGTGTCGCGTTGAACTTACCGGACTCCTGGCCGGCAGGCCGGTGCCTTGCCCTGCGCGCCGTTTTCTTGAATAATTGTCACTCTCTCCTCCCGACCGGATAACAACATGCCTACCGCGATTATTGCCGACGACGAAAGACTGATGCGCGACCAGCTGCGCATGCGCCTGGAACAGGTGTGGCCGGAACTGGAAATCGTGGGCGAAGCGAAGAACGGCGACGAGGCCGTCGAGCTGGTCGGCCAGCACAAGCCCGACCTGACCTTCCTCGACATCCGCATGCCGGGCAAGACCGGCATGGAAGCGGCGCGCGAGATCGGCGAGCGCAGCCAGATCGTGTTCGTCACCGCCTACGACCAGTACGCGGTCGAGGCCTTCGAGCGCGGCGCGGTCGACTACGTGCTCAAGCCTTCGGAACCGGAGCGCCTGAAGGTGACGGTCGAGCGCCTGAAAACCCGCCTGGAGGCGAGCAAGGCGGCGCCGGGCGCGGCCGTCAACGACAGTGTCACCGCCATGCTGTCGCAGCTGGCCGAGAAGATCGCGGCGCCGAAACCGAAGCACCTGCAATGGATCCAGGCCAGCATCGGCCAGGACCTGCGCATGATCCCGGTCGAGGAAATCCTGTTCTTCCGCTCGGACGAAAAGTACACCTGCGTGCAGACCGAGAAGTTCGAGGCGTTGATCCGCAAGCCCGTGCGCGACCTGGCCGAGGAGCTCGACCCCTCGCTGTTCTGGCAGATCCACCGCGCCACCCTGGTCAACGTGAACGCGATCGAAGGCGTCACGCGCGACATCCGCGGCCGTCACCTCGTCCTGATCAAGGGCCGGCCGGAAAAACTGGAAGTGAGCCGCAGTTTCCTGCATCTGTTCAAGCAGATGTAAGGGGACTGTTTTTCGTAGGGTGGGCTCTCGAGCCCACGCGGTCTCACGTGCCGCATAGCCGCACATTTGGAACACGTCGCACGACGCCACCTTGCCTACGGGATTTTGGCGCTGTCGCTTTGATCGTTTGTGTCTCCGCGCACCCGGTCAGACCGCGTGGGCACAAGTGCCCACCCTACACAGTCCGCAACAGCACGGGTTGCCCGCGCCCGCTTGTCCCGCCTCAAGCCCGCTCAGCCATTCGCGCCGTATCGTAACGGCTGGCCCGCGCCGCGGGCTCCATCGCACACGTACCCATGAGACATCAGCGCACCATGCGCCGGCGCGGGCGCAGCGCGGCGGTATTCGCCCTTGGCCTGCTCGGCGGGAACCTGATTGCACGCCTGAACATCGACGGCCACGGCGACGGCCCGGCGCGCCACAGCCGCCGCATCGTCGACAATGCCGGCGAAGCGATCATCTCGGCCGACGAGTTCAGCCGCGTGGTGCTGGCCAATCCGGCCGCGGCGGCGATGTTCGGCGTCAGCGTCGGGCAAATGCTGGGGCAGCCGCTGGCCCACTTCATCCGCGCGCCCGCTGAACCGAGCGGAAGTCCGCTCGACTACTTCCAGGGCGGCGGACGCGCCGGGCGCCGCGCCACCGATTACGCCGGGGTCGGCATGCGCGCCGGCGGCGACGCCTTCCCGATCGAGGGCTCGATCACCGACGCCTTCCAGGACGGCGTCACGCTCTACACCATCATCCTGCGCGACGTCTCGGAACGCCAGCGCGTGCAGCAGAAGCTGGCGCGCTCGCACGACCAGCTGCGCCAGCTGTCGGCGGCGCTGCAGACCATCCGCGAGGAAGAACGCACCCATATCTCGCGCGAGCTGCACGACGACCTCGGCCAGCTGCTGGCCTCGCTGCGCATGGACCTGACCCTGCTGCGCGAGACCTGCGCCGGCTCCGAGGAATCCCAGCGCCTGATTGCCGGCATGGACGCCAACCTGCTCACCGCCATCACCTCGCTGCGGCGCATCGCCACCAACCTGCGTCCGCGCGCGCTCGACGAGGGCGGCCTGTACTTCGCGTTGCAGGGGCTGCGCGACGACTTCGTCGAGCGCCACGGCATCGCCTGCGAGCTGCTGGCCGACGAGGCCGAGCTGCGCCTGGACGACCAGGCCAGCACCACCATCTTCCGCATCATCCAGGAGGCGCTGACCAACGTCGCGCGCCACGCCCAGGCCACCCGCGTCACCCTCACCCTCTACCGCAGCAACAGCGAACTCCTGATCACGATCCGCGACGACGGCCGCGGCATCGACGACGCCGACATGGAAAAGGCCGAGTCGCTCGGCCTGGTCGGCATGCGCGAACGGGTCTGGGGCCTGAAGGGCGAGATCAGCATCGGCGCCGACGATGGACCGGGCACCCGCATCGACATCGTGCTGCCGGTGGCAAGCCATATCGTTTAGCCGGTTTCCTCCCGGCCGCCGCTTCGCTGGCCGGACATGCTGTCTTGTCATCAAGACGACATATTGCTTCGATAAGATTCGCTCGACCTTGAGTTTGCCCCAAGCAAATTCAATCCTTTGTCGAACCTTATTGGAGATCTTCATGCAATACAAAGCCCTGGCCGCAGCGCTGATCACGACCCTCCCGCTGTTCGCGCACGCGCAGACCAACGTCACCATCTACGGCGTCATGGACGCGGCGATCGCCGTCGAGGACACCGACGCGCCGGGCGAGAAGCGCCGTACCGTCATCAACTCGGGCAACCAGTCGAGCAGCCGCATCGGCTTTCGCGGTACCGAAGACCTGGGCAACGGCCTGAAAGCCATCTTCAATATCGAAGCCGGCGTGTCCCTCGACACCGGCGCCGCCGACTCGGCACTGTTCGGCCGCCGCTCGGTGGTCGGCCTGCAGGGCAACTTCGGCCAGCTGACGGTCGGCCGCGAATACAGCCCGATCGCCTCGGTCGCCGCCGCCTCCGACGTGTTCGGCCAGGGCTTCTACGGCAGCAACCTGTCGGCCTTCACCAGCAACCGCCTGACCCGCCGCCTGAGCAACTCGGTCAACTACAAGAGCAACCCGATCGCCGGCTTCTCGGTCCTGGCCGCCTACTCGGCCGGCGAGCGCAGCACCGACCCGTCGGGCGACCTGAGCGGCGTGGCGCTGGAATACAAGAACGGCGGCCTGTACCTGGGCGCCGGCTACCACCAGCTCGAGCGCCTGGCGAGCGGCGACGACAAGGAATACGCCTTCGGCGCCGGCTACAGCTTCGGCGCCTTCGACCTGAAGGGCAACTACCTGGTGGCCGACCAGACCGGCAACAACAACAAGTTCGAGCAGATCAACGTCGGCGGCGCCTACACCACCGGCCCGAACAAGTTCTTCGTCAACCTGCAGCGCAACGAGATCGACAACGGCGCCAAGGGCAACCTGTGGGCCGTCGCCTACAGCTACGCGCTGTCGAAGCGCACCAACCTCTACACGACCTACGGCACCATGCGCAACAACGAGCGCGGCGTGTTCGGCATCAACTCGTCCTCGACCAACGTGACCCCGCCGGCCACCGCCCTGGGCGCGGACCCGAGCGCGTTCACGGTGGGTGTGCGTCACTCGTTCTGATGATGTGACGGGTGCCCGACCCGGGCGCCTGTTCTGGCCGCCTGCGTTCGCAATGGCGTAGGGTGGGTTCTTGAATCCACGCGGTACGACAGCCGAAACAACGAGGCCGATGATCTCGCAACGAAGCGATGCTCATCGGCCTTTGCCATTCGCAGGCGTTTCGACATTCACGTGTGGCACCGCGTGGGGTCGAGACCCCACCCTACGGTTACTCGCGGCTACGTTCGCTCGCGGCTTCCGTAGGGTGGGCACTTGTGCCCACGCGTTACGTGCGG
>DNCF01000296.1 GCA_003484545.1 Massilia sp.
CGCGCGAGCGGCGCGGGCGCGCGTTCGCCACGCCTTGCGCGCGCGCCGCCACCACCAAGCACATGATCGAGGCGCTGGGCGTGCCGCACACGGAAGTCGCGCGGATCCTGGTGAACGGCGAGACCAGCGGCTTCGGCCGCTTGCTGGAGGAGGGCGACCGGGTCGCGGTCTACCCGAAGTGCGAGAGCGCGAAGTGCGAGAGCGCCGGCATCGCGCCGCCGCTGCGCGAGCGCCCCCTGGATGGACCGTCCCGGCGGCTGCGCTTCGTGGCCGACGCCCATCTCGGCGGCCTGGCGCGCCTGCTGCGCATGGCCGGCTTCGACACGCTCTACGACAACCATTACCACGACGACGAGATCGTCGCCGTCGCATCGAACGAAGACCGGGTGGTGCTCACGCGCGACCGCGAACTGCTCAAGCGGCGCACGGTCACGCACGGCTGCTACCTGCACGCCTTGAAGCCGGCGCAGCAGTTCCAGGAACTGTTCGACCGCCTCGACCTGGCCGCGAGCGCGCGGCCGTTCACGCTTTGCCTGCATTGCAACCTGCCGCTGCGCGCGGTCGACAAGGCGGCCGTGCTCGAGCGGCTGCCGCCTTCGGTGCGCGAACTGCACGACGAGTTCAATACCTGCGACTGCTGCGGGCGGGTGTTCTGGAAGGGCTCGCACCACAAGCGCATGACGGAGCTGCTGGCCGGCGTCACGGGTGCTGCGCGGCAGCTCCCGGCCGGGGTAGAATCGGCGGCGAATCCGGACTCCGAAGCATAGCCGCGTGAACCAGCCCGCCGTCAGCCTGCCGTTCCCGATCCGCACCGAGTGCCCGCCCGGCGCCTGCGTGTGCGGGTACGAGCGCGTCCTGGCCGACCCGCAGGCCGACCACCGCCCGCTGGCGATCGACCGCCGCCAGGAGCAGATGCTGGTCGCGCGCATCGAGCGCGTGACGGACTACGCCGACCTGCGGCACGTGCAGGAGCTGATCCGCAAGAACATCGGCGCCGAGCTGCGCATCGCGCCCGGCCCGAACGAAGTGCGCACCGTGCGCGGCATCCTCATCGTCCTCGAGGACAAGCCGGGCCTGTGCAGGAAGGTGCGGCAATCGGTGCCGGCGGCGGTGCGCCGCCTGTTGCAGGAAAAGCCCGAGATCGCCTATGCGGTCCTCGACGCGCACGACCTGTTCGGGGCGCCCTGAGCCGGGCCGTTTCTCGCAGGGCAGGCTGCCGAGCCCGCGCCGGCGGGCCGCCGGCGAGCCGGCGACAATGGCGCAGCCGGATTCAGACCTTCACCAGATACTTCAGCACGAAGCCGACCAGCAGGGCCGCCGCCATCACCAGCGACAGGCCGCCGTGGAACATGTCGCTGCCGATCGAGACTTCGCGCGACATCTCTTCCTTGCTCATCTTGCCGGCGCGCGTCAGCACCACCGGGCGCAGCAGGCCCTGGATGCCGAGCAGGATCAGGCCGATGCCGATCAGGGTCTCGCCGGTGAGGCCGCGCTCGATGCCGGTCACGAGGCCCATGCCGCCCAGGCCGACGCCGAACAGGAACCAGAAGGCGCGCGAGCCGGGGTAGCGCTTGAATTTGGAAGTGTCCATGCTTTTTCTGTTGACAGCGTAAAGCCCGGCATTATAGCGGGGCGCCGGCGCGCAGCCGCGGTTTGAAGACCGCCAGCACCAGTGACAGCACGACCAGCACGATGCCCGCCCACTGCCAGGGCGTGATCACGTCGCCCAAACCGAGCACGCCCGCCGCGATGCCGACCGGCGGCACCGCCAGGCCGAAGGGGGCGACGCGGTTGGCCGGGTGGCGCTTGAGCAGGCCCGTCCACATCGCATAGCCGAGGATGGTCGCGAACCAGCCCAGGTAGGCGAGCGAAGCCCAGGCGGTGTTCGACAGGGCGCGCCAGTCCCAGCGCGTTTCCGCCGGGTCGAAAGCCAGCGACAGCAGCACGAAGGGGACGATGGGCACCAAGCTGCTCCAGACCATGAAGGGCAAGACCTCGAACCGCGGCGCCGCTTCGCGGGCGCGCCGCACCACGATGTTCGACGCCGCCCACATCGCCGCCGAGGCCACGGTCAGCAGGACGCCGGCCACGGTCAATTGTGTGCCGCCGTTGCGCTGGAGGACGTCGACCCCGAAGCAGGCCAGGCCGAGCGCGGCGATCGCCATGGCGGCCTTCAGGCCCCTGCCGACGCGCTCGCCCAGCAGCACGAAGCCGAACAGGGCGGTGAAGAAGACCTGCATCTGCAGCAGCACCGGCGCCAGCGAAGCGGACATCCCGGCGCGCAATGCCAGGAACAGCAGCCCGAACTGGCCGACACCCTGGAACAACCCGTACAGCAGCACCCAGCGCGCGGCCAGGCGTGGCGGCCGCACGAAGAACGCCAGCGGCAGGAAGGCGAACAGGTAGCGTCCGGCGCCCAGCTGGAAGGGCGTCAGTTCGCGCAGGCCCAGCTTCATGGCGACGAAGTTGGTGCCCCACACCAGCACCACGCACAGCGCGGCGGCGTAGTCGCCATGAAAGAT
>DNCF01000297.1:0-1944 GCA_003484545.1 Massilia sp.
GCTGCGCGACGGCCTGCGCGCCCTCACCCGCCAGCTCGGGCGCGAGCCGACGCCGCAGGAAGCGGCCGAGGCGCTGGGCATCACCCAGGAAGCCTATTTCCAGCACCTGCTCGACGATGGCGCCGAAGAGATGCTGTCGTTCGACGAGGTGCTGCAGGAAGCGACCGAGCAGGCGCACAGCGCGCCCGGCCCGGAAGAGTCGCTGCTGGTGCGGCGCAGCCTGGAGCAGGCCCTGGCGGCCTTGAGCGAGCGCGAACAGCGCGTGATCCAGATGATCTACGAGTTCGAGCTCAGCTACAAGGAGATCGCCGCCGTGCTCGACCTGTCCGACGCCCGCGTCTGCCAGCTCAACAAGAGCGCGCTGGCCAAGATGAAGGCCGCCCTCGGGGCGCGCTGATACAACAACAAGAGAACACCATGCAAACCATCCTGAAAGGCCCGTCATGCAGCAAGTAATCGGTATCTTCATTGTGCTCGGCTGCGTCTTCGGCGGCTTCGCACTGATGGGCGGGACCGTCACCGCCATCTGGCACCCGGTCGAGATCCTGATCATCGTCGGCGCCGCGCTCGGCGCGCTCGTGATCGGCAACGAGAAGCACGTGCTCGGCGAGATGGCGCACCAGCTCAAGAAGATCGCCTCGCGCAAGAAGCACGACTCGGAATTCCAGCGCCAGCTGCTGCTGCTGATGTACGAACTGCTGCAACTGGCTGCCGGCGGCCTGAAGGCCCTCGATGCCCACGTCGAGGCGCCGCGCGAGAGCGCGATCTTCCAGCGCTACCCGCTGATCCTGCAGGAGCCGAAGCTGCTGGCCTTCATCGTCGATAACTTCCGCCTGATGGCGATGGGCAAGATCAACGCCCACGAGCTCGAGGGCGTGCTGGAACAGGAACTGGACGCCATCCACGAAGAGCTGATGCAGCCCTCGAAATCGCTGCACAAGATCGCCGAGGCGATGCCGGGCTTCGGCATCCTGGCGGCCGTCCTGGGCATCGTGATGGCGATGTACTCGGTGTCCGGCGGCGCCGACTCGGGCCTGATCGCCGAGAAGGTCGGCGCGGCGATGGTCGGCACCTTCATCGGCATCTTCTTCTGCTACGGCCTGCTCGATCCGGTATCGAACATGATGAAGCAGCTGGTCAACTCGGAAGCGTCGACCATGGAAACCGTGAAGGTGGTGCTGTGCACCCACGTCGCCGGCAAGCCGGCGCTGCTGGCGATCGACGCCGGCCGCCGCCTGATCCAGCTGAACGCCAAGCCCAGCTTCGCCCAGCTCGAGCAGTGGATCAACGCCATGGGCGGCGAGGACGAATCGCAGAACAAGCGCCGCCGTTCCGGCGACCGGATGACGGGGTAAGCGGTGTCGAAGCTGAACGACAAGCACGAGCAGACCATCGTCAAGCGCGGCGGCGGCAAGCACGACCACGACGAGCACGGCGGCGCCTGGAAAGTCGCCTTCGCCGACTTTTGCCTGGCGCTGCTGTCGCTGTTCCTGGTGCTGTGGCTGATGGCCGCGCGCGAGAAGGAAGCCGTGCAGAACATGATGAAGGACGCCGCCGCCGGCCAGCTGGAAGGCCCGGGACGCCGTCCTGAAATCTCGAGCAACCCGAGCGGCAGCCTGATCGAGCGCTTCCCGACCATGCACGACGGCACCGGCCCGGCGAATGCCGCCGGCGCCGACAGCGCCACCCGCGTGTCCTACGATTCCCCGGCCGACCTGGCCGCGCTCTCGAAGAAGCTGCAAAAGATGAGCGAGGAAGCGGGCCTGGCCTCGAACCTGGAAGCGACGGTGACGCCCTTCGGTCTGCGCGTGATGCTGCACGACACCGACAAGCAGGGCATGTTCATGCGCGGCAGCGCGCTGCCGACCGGCCGCTTCGCACGCCTGCTGCAGAAGATGGGCCCGCTGTTCGCGCAGATGGAAAACCAGATGCTGATCGTCGGCC
>DNCF01000297.1:2212-2589 GCA_003484545.1 Massilia sp.
CTCACCGGCGGCATGCGCCCCGACAGCGTGCTGCAGGTGGTCGGCATGGCCGACCGCGCCCCGCTCGACACGAAGAACACCGACGCCGACGTCAACCGGCGTATCGAGCTCATGATCCTGACGCGCGCCCAATCGCGCACGGTCGCGGCGATGTTCGGCGCCCCGGGCGCCACGCGCGAACTGGTCGACGGCGTCTCCGTCAGCGCCGCCGGCGCGAACGAGAACGCAGCCCCGGCCGGCGACGTGCAGGCACTGAGCGGCCAACTGGCGAAGTAACCATGACGATTCAATCGAAAACCCGAGGTACCCGCATGAAAATCACTGGAACCGGCGCACCGGTCATGACGCCATCGGTCGGCGGCGCCGGCGCCGCCACC
>DNCF01000298.1:0-224 GCA_003484545.1 Massilia sp.
CATTGCGCAGCAGGCTGTCGCGGCGGTCGACGGCAAGCGCCGCGCGCAGCGCCAGCGCGTCGTTCACCGGGACGTTGAGCATGCCGCTGGCCTTGCGGCTGTCGTGGTTGCCGAGTTCGACGCCGAGCGCGCCCTCGCGCGTGTCGCCGGGTTCGTGCGAGATGACGTTGACGACGCCGGCCGTGGTGTTGCGGCCGTACAGCGTGCCCTGCGGGCCGCGCAGC
>DNCF01000298.1:488-3564 GCA_003484545.1 Massilia sp.
GTGCCCTGCGGGCCGCGCAGCACTTCGACGCGGTCGACGTCGAGGAAGTCGAGGTTCTGGCTGTGCGGACGGCCGATGTAGACGCCGTCGAGCATGAAGGCGGCCGAAGGGTCGCCTTTCTCGGTGCTGTCGGCATTGCTGACGCCGCGGATGGTGATGCGCAGGCCGTCGGCGGCCGGGTCCAGGTGCACGCCCGGCAGGCGGGCGCCGAGGTCGGATGGACGGCTCAAGCCGGATTCGGCCAATGCGGCGCCGCTGACGACGGACAGCGCCACCGGCGTCTTCGATTCGGGCGCCGCCGTGCGCTGCGCGGTGACGAGTACTTCCTGGATCTGGCCGTCGTCGACGGCGGGTGCTACCTGCGCCTGCGCGCCACCCCAGGCCAAGCCCGAGATGGCGGCAGCCAGCAGCGTAAGGTTCGAACGAACCTGACGGTTGGACATGCTTTCCCCTAGTTCTGTTTCTGTTATTGCACCCGGTGTAATGCACCGGTGTTGCCGCGTGTGTTTTATGGCAACACATCAGTCGGCTGAGCTAAGCCTTGAAGTCTATCAGGACATGTAACCAGGAAATAGCTTTTTCAGTCATTGACGTTAGGAAACGACAATACGGCGAGGGGAGGATGCCAAAATGACAATGTGTGCGTACTTAGACCAGGCGATAGCGCGCCCGGTAGGGCTGGAAGCCGACATGCCGCTTGAACTGGCGCAGGCCAGGCTGGGCGCCGAACCAGGTGTCGTACATGAACCAGTTCACCTGGCGCGCTTCGATGAGGCCGCAAATAATGCTCGACAGCAGCAAATACATGATGCCGTCGTTGTTCTTGTAGCCCATCAGCTGGTCGGTCGAGACAAAATTGCCGTACAAGGCGATATTGCAGTAGGCCGCCAGCCGGCCCTCGGCATCGAAGACGCCGTGGCATTCGCAATGGGGCTCGTCCGGATACGCGGTCCTGCGCATCAGGTAGGAATCGTCCATGGGCCGGCCCTGCCGTTCCGGGGACGAGACATGGATGGCATGGATTTCGTCGAGGTGTTCGTTGCGGTCGATGCGCCGCAGCCGGTAGCCGCGTGCGGCCGCCTTGCGGCTTTGGTGACCGGCATGGCCATGCCGGCGCACGGCGTGGAGATAGGACGCGGGGCTGTCGAAACGGCTCAGGTCGATCAGGGCGGCGCCCATGGCCTTGTTGCCGAACACTTTGTAGCGCGGATGCGGGCGCGTGAAGTTGGCGTACGCATCGGGAATTGCCGCCGGGTTCAGGCGGCGCTCGAAACACAGCTGCGCCACCGGCAAGCGCGCGAGTTCCAGCGCCAGGCTGGCTCCTCGCATCAGCTTTGCTAATGCTTGAGGCGTTTGCATAAGGTCACCTTATGGAGGGCGGCCCGGCCCGGACCGCCGGCGCCATGGGGCCGGCGAACGGTCGCGAATGTGCCGCGCAAGTTTATCGATAGACATCCCTGGCTCCTGGCTCCTGGTTTCCGACCGGCTGTTGTCGCCGGTTCGCTTTGAAATCCATGCGTTTGGCAAGTTGGAACATCAAGTAACTGAACAGTTCCCGGGAGACGACTGATCTCGCACAAGCCGCAGGCAAGGCCGAGTCCTAAGCTGACGTGTATCTCCTTGTTCTGGCGAGCTCCATGCAAGCGATCGAGCCATGTCCCCGCATCAGCCCACACATCAGCCTGCACGTCCCCCGCGCGTGAGCGTGCTGGTGCCGAGCTTCGAGCAGGCCGCCTTCCTGCCGCGCGCGCTCGGCAGCCTGTGTGTCCAGACGCTGGCCGACTGGGAAGCCATCGTCATCGACGACGGCAGCCAGGACGACACCCTGGACGTGCTCGCGCCCTGGCTGGAGGACCCGCGCCTGCGCCTGGTCGTGAGCGAGCGCAACGAGGGCCTGGGGCGCACCCTCAACCTCGGGCTGGACCTGGCGCGCGCCGAGCTGGTCGCCTACCTGCCGGGCGACGACCTGTTCTACCGCGAGCACCTGGCGCGGCTGGCGCAACTGCTCGAGTGCGACAGCGGCGCGGTGCTGGCCTGGTCGGGCATGCGCCACCATTACAACCGCGCCAGCATGGCGCCGCTGCCCGGGCAATGGCTGCAGCTGGTGCAGTGCATGCACCGCCGCTGTTCGCTGCGCTGGACCGAGCGCGCCGAACTCGAATCCGACGACCTGGAGCGCCTGTTCTGGGCGCGCCTGCGCACGCGCGGCCGCGCCGTCCAGACCGGCGCCGTCACCTGCGAGTGGGTCGACCATCCCGCGCAGCGCCACAAGCTGATGCAGGAGCCCGAGGGCGGCATCAATCCGTTTCGTCAGCGCTACCGCGTGGCCGGGCCGCTGCGCTTTCACTCGTCGACCGGCAACGCCGTCGACGAGGCGGCGCAGACCGCGACCTTCAGCTTTTCCAGGCCGCTGGCGAAGGGCCGCTACCGCCTTGCCCTCGACTATACCGGCGTGATCCAGACCCAGGCGGCCGGCCTGTTCTCGCTCGACTACGACAGCGCAGAGGGGAAAAAGCGCGCCCTGTTCACCCAGTTCGAGAATTCGGATGCGCGCCGCATGATCCCTTCCTGGGACGAGCCGGCCTACAAGGCCAGCTTCGCGCTGCAGGCCACGATCCCGGCCGGGGAGATCGCCGTCAGTAACATGCCGGCGACGCAAACCACGACGCTGCCGGACGGCCGCGTACGGGTGCGCTTCGCCGATTCGCCGAAGATGTCGACCTACCTGCTGTTCTTCGCGCTGGGCGACTTCGAGCGCGCCACGGCGAACGTCGATGGCACCGAACTGGGCATGGTGACCCGGCGCGGCGCCCTGCCCCAGGCGCAGTTCGCGCTCGACGCCTCGAAGGACATCCTGCGCGAATATAACGATTACTTCGGCGTGCGCTATCCCCTGCCCAAGCTCGACAACGTGGCCGGGCCGGGGCGCAGCCAGTTCTTCTCGGCCATGGAAAACTGGGGCGCGATCTTCAGCTTCGAATACGCCCTGCTGCTCGACCCGGCGATCTCGACCCAGGTCGACCGGCAGGAGATCTTCGCCACCGCCGCCCACGAGATGGCGCACCAGTGGTGGGGC